>DAIQNQ010000046.1:14506-16144 GCA_036788275.1 Thermonemataceae bacterium | reverse complement strand
GCTTGGATGGCCGCCGTGCTGCTCATTCCACGGGTGAAGCGCTTGGAGCAGGAGGGCACTTTTCTCACTTTTCCGCAGATATTCGGACATTTCTATGGGCGGCGCGTGGCCTTGGCCGCAGGACTTATCTCCGGCATTGGCTATATCGGCTTCACCAGCTCACAAATATTGGCAGGGGCAAAGTTGGCCTCGGCCACCATCGAAGAACTCGACCTTTCGGCGGCCTTGCTGCTGATGGGCGTGGTGGTAGTGCTTTATACTTTTATGGGAGGCATCAAGGCGGTAATTTACAGCGATACTGTGCAGTGGATATTGCTTATGGGCGGGCTTTGCTTTGTAGGTATTCCCCTTGCCGTAGTACATTTGGGTGGTATAGAGGCCGTGATGCAGGCTTTGCCGCCGGAGTTTTTCAGGTTCGACCAAGTATCTTGGCTGCAAATCTTCAACTGGGCGGTCAGCATTATCCCGATATGGTTTGTGGGCATGACCCTCTACCAGCGCATCTATGCCAGCCGCAATGCCCACGAAGCCCGCAAGGCTTGGTTCATTGCCGGATTGTTTGAGTATCCGGTTATGGCTTTTATGGGGGTGAGCTTGGGCTTGTTGGCACGAGTGGCTGCCGAAGGAGGCTTATTTGCTGATTTTGGTTTTGTAGATGCCTCTCAGCTCGACGAAGAGCTGGGCTTGCCCTTGTTGCTCAGAGCTGTATTGCCGGCAGGCTTGTTGGGTTTGATGCTTTCGGCTTATTTTTCGGCCATTATGTCCACCGCCGACAGCTGCCTGATGGCTGCCTCTGGCAATGTAGTAACAGACATTCTGGGCTATTTCTACCGTTTTTCAGAAAAAAACATGCTGCGCATCTCCCAAATCAGCACCTTGGTTTTGGGGCTGCTGGCCTTGGTTTTGGCTGCGGCCATGGAGAATGTCCTCAGCCTGATGTTGCATTCTTATGCTTTTATGGTGTCGGGTTTACTGATACCACTCTTGGCGGCTTTGTTTTGGAAGCAGCGCTCCGCCGCCGCCGCGATGGCTGCTATGTTGGGGGGAGGTACCCTCACCTTGCTACTCATTCTATCGGAGGTGGCGCTGCCTTGGGGGCTTGAGGCCAATATTTTTGGACTGACAGCCTCTTTGCTTTTGTTTTTAATTGTCTCATTTGTTCAATCTCATTTTAATACTATGACAGCCAATTCCACCACCAGTGCCATTCAGGGACTTCGCCCGACCTATAAAGGGCACGACGAACTGCTCTTGGAGCGCATCAATGATTTTTTGTATGAGCATTTACAGCCTTTCGGCGATGCGCGTACCGATATTCGCAAGGCGATGGACTATGCCCTCAGTCCTTTGGAAGGGCGCGGGGGCTTTGTATTGTATCTCGAAGAAGGAGAGCAGATACAAGCTGCCGTGGTGGTCAATCAAACAGGAATGCAAGATTACATTCCCGAAAATATCTTGGTATATATTGCTGTACACCAAGCCGCGCGAGGCAAGGGTTTAGGTAAAAAAATGATGCAAGAGGCCATGCAGCAAGCCCAAGGAGCTATTGCCTTGCACGTAGAGCCGCACAATCCGGCCAAGGCCTTGTACGAAAGCTTGGGCTTTACCAACAAATACCTCGAAATGCGCTGGCAAGCT
>DAIQNQ010000046.1:8886-14406 GCA_036788275.1 Thermonemataceae bacterium | reverse complement strand
CTTGTACGAAAGCTTGGGCTTTACCAACAAATACCTCGAAATGCGCTGGCAAGCTCCCTCAAAGAATAGTCAAGCTAACCATTAAGAAGTGAAGATGCATTAAGAGAATGATTGGCTGAATACTTTTTAAGGTGTATTGCTTAGCCTCCTCACTGTAAAACCTTATAGATATGATTTCCTTTCGCAAAGAGTTGCACCAATACCCGGAGCTTTCCAACCACGAAAGTCAAACGGCAGCGCGCATAGTCGCTTTTTTGGAACAGTATCCCAGCGCCAAGGTGTATCAAAATTTGGGTGGACATGGTGTAGCGGCGGTCTTCGAGGGTGCAAAGTCCGGCAAGTGCCTCTTGCTACGCGCCGAGTTAGACGCGCTCGCCATCGAAGAGGCCAACGCCTTTGCCCATCGCTCCCTCACCAAAGGTATCTCGCACAAATGCGGGCACGATGGCCACAGCAGTATTTTGTTGGCGGTGGCCGAGCAATTGCATCGGCAGGGCCTTGCCCAAGGGCGCGTGGTATTGCTTTTTCAACCTGCCGAAGAGACAGGCGAAGGCGCACTGCGGGTATTACAAGACCCGCAGTGGGAGCAGCTCGCTCCCGATGCAGTCTTTGCCTTGCACAATCTGCCGGGCTATCCCAAGCACCAAATCATCTGCAAAGAAGGTACTTTTGCCGCCGCCTCACAAGGCATGCGCATTTTTCTAAAAGGCAGCAGCGCCCATGCAGCCGAGCCACACAAAGGCCAAAGTCCTGCCGTCGCTTTGGCCGAAGCCATACAAGCTTTGCAGGTATTGCCCGGTCAGCACGACTTTCAAGATTTTGTACTACTTACCATTACCCATGCGCAGTTGGGTGTGCCAAGCTTCGGCATCAGTCCGGGCGAGGCCACCTTGCAAGCTACGCTCCGTGCTTACCAAGATGCCGATTTGGAGCGGCTCACACTGCTGGCTGAAAAGGCTTTGCAGGGCATTGCCCAAAAATACCGCTTAGACTTGGCCTACGAGTACCGCGAGGTATTTGCTGCCACCCACAACAGCCCCGCCGCCTTTGCCTCCGTGGCCGCCACCGCCCAAGCCCAAGGCTTCGACTTTGTGCAGCAAGGCGAGCCTTTTCGCTGGTCGGAAGATTTCGGACAATTTACCCAAAGATACCCCGGCGCGATGTTTGGCTTGGGCGCTGGCGAAGATACACCGCCTTTGCACCACGAGTGCTACGACTTTCCCGACGAGATAGCCCCTACAGGAATCGCCATGTTTTTGGGGCTGATAGATAGCTTTCTCAACAATGCCTAAACTTTCATAAAGATGTTCGACAGCTCAGAGATTTTCTTAGAACAAAGCGCCTTGGCACAAAACTTTGCCTTCCTACGAAAGATGCTGGGTGAGCATGTAGAAATCTCCTCCGTTGTAAAAGGCAATGCCTACGGCCACGGCATCGAGAGCTTTGTACCCATGGCAGAGCGCTGTGGCATTCGGCATTTTTCGGTATTTTCGGCAGATGAGGCCTTCCGTGTGCAGGCTTGCAAGCAGCCCGAAAGCCGCCTCATGATTATGGGCATGGTGTCGGCAGAAGCCTACGAATGGGCGATTATAAACGAAATAGAGTTGTATGTATTCGATAATGAGCGCTTGGAAGAAGTGCTGCAAACAGCCCAAAAACTCCAAAAACCTGTACACCTACATCTGGAGCTGGAAACAGGCATGAATCGCTTGGGCTTGGCAGAGGCCGAGCTTCCCAAAACCTTACTGCTGCTGCACGAGTACCGTCAACACTATGTGCTGGAAGGTATTTGTACGCATTATGCAGGTGCCGAGAGCATCGCCAATTACTGGCGTATCAAGCAGCAAATCGCCCGCTTTCATCTCTTGGTCAAAAAACTCACAGAAGCAGGTGTACAAGCGCGCCGCTTGCACACAGCCTGTTCGGCGGCTTGTATTGCTTATCCCGAAACGCGCATGGACATGGTGCGTATCGGCATTGCCCAATATGGATTTTTTCCTACCCAAGAAACCCTCATCCAATATCTCAAAGACCACCAGACGCAGCAAGACCCCCTCCGCAGGGTGCTTTCTTGGAAGAGCCAGATTATGAGCACCAAGCAAGTGGCCACAGGCGAGTTTATCGGTTATGGCACTTCTTTTATGGCAGCCAAGCCGATGCGTATCGCCGCCGTACCCGTAGGCTACGCCCATGGCTATAGCCGTACCCTCAGCAATCAGGGGCAGGTTTTGATATGTGGCAAGCGCTGTCCGGTAATTGGTACGGTCAATATGAACTTGATGCTGGTGGACATCGGCCACTTGCCTTTGGCGCAGCGTGGCGAAGAGGTGGTGCTGATTGGCCGACAAGGCAAGGCTGAACTTACGGTGGCCTCCTTTGGAGAACTTAGCAACCAGCTCAACTATGAGCTGCTCTCGCGCTTGCCTGCCGATATGCCCCGCAAGGTGCTAAAGGGAAAGGTAATGAAAATTTAGTTTGATAAGTATAAAACTTTGAAAAATAAAGCTTATGCAAGTTTTGCAAACAAAGTCTTTATCTGAAATCAACCCTCAAAACTATGTATTATGGCATTTGTAAGATTGTATCGTCAGAAACTCCAACACAATTTCTATTTCCTCAAAAACCTACTCGAAGTGCAAGGGGTAGAGTGGGGGGTAGTTACGAAGTTGCTTTGTGGTACCAAGTCTTATCTTCAAGAAATGATAGACTTGGGCATTAGCGAAGCCTACGACTCGCGCGTGAGCAATCTGAAAACCATCAAAACACTCAAGCCCGAAGTACGCACGGTGTATATTAAGCCTCCGGCCAAGAGGAGTATTGCGCAGATTGTAAAGTATGCCGATGCCAGCCTCAATACCGAATATGCCACCATCAAGATGCTCTCCGAAGAGGCAGCGCGCCAAGGCAAAATACACGAAGTGATTATTATGATTGAGCTGGGCGACTTGCGAGAGGGCGTAATGCCGGAGCACGTGGTGGACTTTTACGAACGGGTATTTCTGCTGCCAGCCATCAAGATTATTGGTTTGGGGACGAACCTCAACTGCCTGAGCGGCGTGATGCCCTCCGAAGACAAGCTGGTGCAGTTGGTGCTTTATAAGCAGATTATCGAGCTGAAGTTCAACCGACAGATTCCGCTTATCTCGGCAGGCACGAGCGTTACGCTGCCACTTCTGTTGCAGCAGCGTTTGCCCAAGGGCGTAAATCACTTTCGTATCGGAGAAACGCTGTTTTGGGGCAAAAATCTATTCGACGATTCTCTTATCGAAGGTATGGAAGACAATGTATTGGAGCTTTTTGCCGAAATCATCGAAATAAACGAAAAGCCGCGCATCCCTACCGGGCAGCTTGCCGAAAACCCTAGCGGGACTGTTTTTGAAATAAGTCCTGAAGATTATGGGCGCTCCTCTTACCGTTGTATCTTGGATATAGGCCTTTTGGACGTGCAGCCCGAGTACCTCATTCCCCAAGATTCTGCCTTGGAGATAGTAGGTGCCAGCTCCGATATGTTGGTGATAGATTTGGGCGAAAATCCCCAAGGCTATCAAGTGGGCGGGCTGATTGCCTTTAGGCTCAGGTATATGGGTGCTTTGGGCTTGCTCAGCTCTGATTATATTGAAAAAGAGGTAGTTTGAGAGATGCGTTGCACTGTTGCGATGCAGAATATTATTGGGCATTTGCGCGAGGCAGGCTTTTTTCTTTAGAATCTTGCCTCTACGGAAACGCCTCAAGAAAGTTGTTTAAAACAAAAATAAAATATAATAGATATTTTGAAATTCTGATTTTTGAGATTTTAAATTCTGATAAGAGTACCATTTTTATTGGTTTTTGCAATATTGTACTGAAAGTTTGCTTTAGTACAATATTGTTTTTGTTTATGCAACTTGCTTGCAAATAGATAAAAACTTACGACTTATTACTTTGATGTTGCGTTAAAGCAGTATAAATAAAAATTAAATATCTTGTTTAAGTTGTCAATAAAGAGATAAAATTGAGCTTTGTGAAAAAATCAAAATAAAATTCTGCAAAAATATTTGCATATATTACACAAGTTTATTTACTTCACCACGCAGTCAATTGATAACTGCACTTGCTTATTAAAATTTTCAACTTAACCCAATTGCTCTTTATGAAGAGAAGTTTTACAAAAGTTTCCTTAGTGGCGACTTTCTTGGCAGGCGGCCTCATGTTTACCGCTTGTAACAAAAGTACAGAGGAAAGCCTTCCTCAAGACATTACCGCAGCACCTCTCGAAGAAGGAGGCAGCTACATTGTAGTATTTAAAGATGAAGCCAGCGGCCAGTTTCAAGCTCGCAAAGGCAAGACTCCCGAAACCCGCGAAGAGGCCTTAGAATATGCCCGCAATACCGAAAAAATCGCTCGCGAGGAAGTAAGTAGCATGCTGCGCGTAGCAGGCATTGAGAAGTCGCAAGAAAGCCTCGATCACGTTTATGGTACTATTTTCTTGGGCTTTGCCGGTGAGCTGAGCGCCGAAGAGGTAAAAGCACTCAAAAAAGATAGCCGTGTGGCCTTGATTGAGCGCGACCAAGTAACGCAATTAGAGCCTGCCATTATAGAATCTATAGACGATGCCGGTTCTGCCGAACGCAATACCCAAACCACTCCTTGGGGCATTACCCGTGTGGGCGGTGCTGTCAATGCAGCAGGTCTTTCGCGTTGGGCTTGGGTGATAGATTCGGGCATCCAACTCAACCACCCCGACCTTACCGTAAATACGCAGTATAGCCGCTCTTTCGTATCGGGCATTACCTCGCCTACCGACGGCAATGGCCACGGCACACACGTAGCCGGTACTATCGCTGCCCGCAACAATACTGTGGGCGTGATTGGCGTAGCCGCCGGAGCCACCGTAGTATCTATCAGAGTATTTGATGCCAGCGGCAGAGGTTCTAACTCCGCTACCATTGCTGGAGTGGACTATGTGGCCAGTGTGGCACTCAGAGGCGATGTAGTAAACATGAGCTTGGGTGGGGGTGCTTCTTCTGCCGTGGACAATTCCGTAATCAATGCGGCCTCGAAAGGCTTGTATGTGGCAGTAGCTGCCGGAAACAGTGCGGCCAATTCCAACAACTTTTCGCCTGCCCGCGTAAACTACTTCAACTCCAGCAACGGTGGCAAGGTAATCACTATCTCCGCAATGGATGTGAACAATCGTTTCGCAAGCTTTTCTAATTTTGCCAATCCTCCTATTGATTTCTGCGCTCCGGGCGTATCAGTATTCTCTACTTATCTCAATGGTGGCTATGCTACGCTAAGTGGTACCTCTATGGCTACTCCGCACGTGGCGGGCATTATGCTCCTCAACAATGGTACAGTACGCACCAATGGTACTGTGCTTAATGACAGAGACAGCACCCCAGACCCTATCGCTGTAAGATAGTTTTACTATATTCAAACAAAAGCCCGCATCAATACTGATGTGGGCTTTTGTTTTGTAGTGGGGAGAAGATATATTTTCCTAAAAATGAAAATTTGTATGTAGCACTTTTTCTGTAACTT
>DAIQNQ010000046.1:0-8786 GCA_036788275.1 Thermonemataceae bacterium | reverse complement strand
GAAGATATATTTTCCTAAAAATGAAAATTTGTATGTAGCACTTTTTCTGTAACTTTGTAAAAGATAGTACCGCTTCGTTTAAGAGACATATATGATGAAATATCTTTTTGGATTTTTAGGCTGCCTTGTATTACTGCCTTTAGCCCTGCAAGCGCAGGAGTTCAACTGTGTGGTAAAGGTAAACGACCAGCAGCTCCAAACCGCCCAAGGTACAGAGCGAGAGGTGTTTCGGGTATTGGAACGCGCCCTGAGCGACTTTATCAATACGCGCCGCTGGACACAAGACGAGGTGCTGCCCGAAGAGCGTATCAACTGCTTTTTTGAAATCACGCTGTTGCGTGGCGACATTCCCTCTGGCAATTTCGAGGGAACCGCGCAAATTCGTGCCACGCGCCCCATCTATGGTACCAACTACGAAAGCTCCACTTTTTTCTTTTTAGATAGAAATTTTGCCTTCCAATACCTGCAATCTCAGCCTTTAGACTTCAATGAAAACGTGTTTTTCAGCGAACTTACTACCTTGGTGGGCTTTTATATCTATGTAATGCTGGGAACCGACTACGACAGCTTCGCCAAAAATGGAGGCAGCACTTGGATAGAAAAAGCCTTCAATATTGCCAACCTTGCCCAAAACTCTTCCGGCAATCCGGCTTGGCAGCGCGGCGACAACCGCAACCGCTACTGGATTATCGAAAACCTGATGAGCCAGCAGATGACATCCTTTCGGGAAGGAATGTACCGCTACCATCGCCTTGGCTTAGACCGCTTCGATGCCAAGCCCGCCGAAGCCCGTAATGAGATTATGGAAGTGATGAAAGAATTGGAGAAAATCAACCGTATCAAACCTAATTCCGCAGTGATTAATGGATTTTTAGATGCTAAAAATCAAGAAATTTTAGGCATTTTTGGGAGGGCGGAAGCTGCACAAAAAAAGGAGCTTTATGATATTCTCGTAAGGCTCGACCCCAACCGTACCACTTTGTATAATCGCCTCTTGGCACAATAATACCGATATGCTGACCCATCTCTACATCAAGAATTACGCCCTGATAGAGGAGCTTTCTATCCATCCGCATCGGGCTTTCAATGCCATCACAGGCGAAACCGGTGCCGGAAAGTCCATTATGCTGGGGGCTATCGGGCTTTTGCTGGGCAAGCGTGCCGACAAAAAGGTGCTTTTCAATGAAGAGGAAAAATGTGTAGTAGAGGGTACTTTTGAGGTGGGGGCTTACCAGCTCCAAAAGCTCTTTGAAGAAGAAGACCTCGATTATGAAGCCCAGACGGTGATTAGAAGGGAAATTCTGGCCAATGGCAAGTCGCGCGCCTTCGTAAACGATACGCCCGTAACCTTGGAGATACTCCAAAAAATAGGGGCACAACTCATTGATATTCACTCTCAACACGATAATTTGCTCCTTGGCGACAACCTCTTCCAGCTCAAAATTATTGATGCCTACGCAGGCCACCAAGCCTTGTTGGAGCGTTATCGCGAGGCTTTTGGAAATTTTACAAAGGCCAAAAAACAATACGAAAGGCTGCTCCAAGACAGCGAGCAAGCCAAAAAAGAACTTGACTACGACAGCTTTTTGCTCGAAGAGCTTGAAAAAGCGGCCTTCCAAGCCGATGAACAAGAGAGCCTCGAAGAAATGCTGAATACCCTCGAAAATACCGAAGAAATCCAAGAAAAACTCGCCCTGCTGATACAACGCTTCGGTGAAGGTGAATGGGCTATGCTCGATGGTCTTCGCCAGTCGGTAAGCTTGCTCAATCAAATCGGTAAGTATGCACATTCGTACAGCCTCTTGGCGGAGCGTGTGGAAAGCGCTTGGATTGAACTGAAAGAGGTGCTGGCAGAGCTGGAAGATGCTGCCGAAAAAACTGAACACGACCCCGCCCAGCTGCTCCAAGTGCAAGAAAGGCTGAACCTGATGTATCACCTCCAAAAAAAGCACAAGGTACTGAGCGTTGCCGAGCTGCTGGCCATACAAGCCCGGCTTTCAGAAAAGGTACAAAAAGCCCTCAATTTTGATGAGGATATTCAAAAAGCTGTGCTCCAGCTGGAGGCTGCCAGAGAGGCGATGCAAAAATTTGCCTCTGAATTGCGCCAAAATCGCCTCCAAGTACTTGCCCAAATAGAGCAAGATTTGGCCGCCCTTTTTGTAGAAGTAGGTATGCCCAATGCCGTGCTGAAAATCACGCTGCAAGCAATAGATTTTAGCCCTTGGGGAGCCGACCAAGCGCAGTTTCTCTTTAGTGCCAACAAGGGCATTGCCCCGCAAGAAATCCGTCAGGTAGCTTCGGGAGGAGAATTTTCTCGTCTGATGTTGGCCATCAAGTACATTATGGCCGGAAAAGCCGCCCTGCCTACTTTGATTTTTGATGAAATAGATACGGGTATTTCGGGCGAAATCGCCTTGAAGGTGGGCAAGATGATGTACGAAATGGCGCAAAGCCATCAAATCATTGCCATCAGCCACTTGCACCAAATTGCCGCTAAGAGTGATGCGCACTATTTTGTATATAAGCACGACACCGACACCCGCACCATCAGCCGTATGAAGCAGCTCGAAGGGGAGGAGCGCATTCTTGAAATCGCACAGATGATTGGCGGGGCAAGCCCCTCTGAGAGCGCCCTGCTCAGTGCCCGCGAGCTGCTCTCGAAGCCTGTGTAGTGGCCACTATCGCCCACAAATGCCCTTGTAATCGCAGTATTCGCATACGCCGAGGTCATCGGTTTTTTGAAAAGCTTGGCTTTCGTCGAGCATCTGGCGGACGACCTCTTCCAAAAACTGCTCTGTTTTGCTCAAAAAATGATTGATAGGCATTTCGTTGAGGCTTTTTTTGTCTGTAACGCGCCTTCCATTATTCAGACTCAGCCTGATGAGCTGCTCCGAGAGGTTGAGCATAGAATAAATGCCTGCCTCGATGAGGGCATCTTTGTAAGGAGCAAACTGGGGATTTTCTTGCTGGTTTTTGAGGAGAATGTAGCGATAAATTACCAATTGTCGGGCTTTGCTCATCTCCTTGTCGCTGGCCAATTGCTCAAAAGCACTTTCCGGAATCTCCAAATCATCTTTTTTGACCTTTCCGGTTTTGTAATCAATGATGCGCAGCACACCTTCGAGGCGGTCTATGCGGTCTATCACGCCTTTGATTTGCACTTGTAGCTTTTGCCCCTTCCAGCGAAAAGGCAAGGAGGCGGGCAGGATGCTCAAAAACTGTGGATTTTCGATAGGCGAGGGATTGAAGCGCCTTGCCTCCAAGCCCAAAATCTCGAAGCTGGTATCGGTGGCCGTGCCTTCGTGTAGCTCCTGGATTTGTGCTTCCAAAAAGCGCAGTACATACTCGATAATCACCTGCTGCACCAAGTAATTATTGCCCGTAAGGCTGTAATTTTTGTATTTTTTATCCTTGAATTTCTCCTCTACACGGGCTTTTACCTTGGGTTTTTGGACTTCTAAGTGGTGGGAAAAAATTTTTTGCCCGTCTCCGGCCATTTCCCTAAAAATATCTTCCAATACCTCGTGCAAAATCGTACCCAGCTTGTCGCTGCCAAGCTCTTCCTCCACTTGGTTGGCCTCTTGGATGCCCGCAATCTGCTCAAAATAATACTTGAGCGAGCAGCGCACAAAAGTATCTATTTGGGTAGGAGAGATGCCCTTTTCAAGATTTTCGATGATTTTGGCAAGAAATTCCTCATTTTTCGGAATCACCAATTCTGCACTTTCACGACCTTGGCGCGGCTGGGCTTGCGCTTCGAGGCGCTGTATGCGGATTTTGCCTTGTGCCTTTTTGCTTAGGTCATTTTCCAACTGCAATACATAGCGACTCACCTCTTCGCTGCCGAAGGTTTTGGAGGCGGCGGCCACGTGTACCAGCGCCACCCGCTTGGCGCGCTGCAAGAGGCGATAGAAATGGTAGCTGATAATGGCCTCTTGCTCGGCGTGGGTGGGCAGCTCAAAGGCCTTGGCGATGTCTATGGGAATCAAGGAGCTTGATTTTTTGGCCGGAGGCAAGGTTTTTTCATTCATCGAAAGGATGATGATGTTCTCGAAATCGAGGGCACGGGTTTCGAGCAAGCCCATTATTTGCCAAATACTGTTGCGCTCGCTGTCGAAGGCTACGCGCTCTTCGCGGATGAGCTGGTAGATAAAAACTTTGAGAGAGCGCAGGTCTATCTTGTATTTGCGCTCTTTGAGGGTTTCTTTGAGGTGTTTTACAATCTCCCTGAATTTTTTGATATAATGCTTTTCCAGCGCATTGCTGTCTTTGTAGAAGCGCCCAAAAAACTCGGTGAGCTTTTGGAGTGTTTGGAGCGCTTTTTTGACGGCACTCTCATCGCCCCAGCGCCCGAAAATCACTTTTAACAGGGGGCTGAAACGCTCGTAATAAGCAAAATAAAGGTCGCGCTCTTCGGGGGGCTTCAGGGAGCAGAGATAGTCGGGAAAGCGCTGTATTTCGCCGGAGGAAATCATCACCATATTGCGCTGTACAATGTGCTGCACAGCATCGCGGATAAAGCTCATGCCGGGCTGCGGTGCTGTGCTCGACTGCTCAAATTTGCGGATAAAAGGGTGGTTGAGAATCTTGATGATGTTTCTGTAATGGTATTTTTCTACCTGTATTTGCTTGAGTACGGGCTGGCCATCTGCCTCTATCACTTCTTTTTCGTAGGTGCTCAGCTCGCTGGTTTGGTGCATCTCGAAAAGGGCGCTCACCAAATTGTAGAGGGTGGAGTTTTGCAGAGAAAGCCCCATGGTGATGTTGATGTCGGGCGTATCCAAAGAGTACATCAGCGGCAAGAGCATATTTTCGTCGGGCAAAATAATGGCCGTAGGACTTTGGTTGCCCCATTTCTGCAAAAGCTGTTGTACCACTTTGGCCTGCTGTCCGGCATGCGGCGAGGCAATGATTTCGATGTCTTTTTCTTGGCTAAGCAGCAGGTTTTGCTCCCAAAGCCAAGTATTGCCCGATATTTTGGGGTCTTTGCGGTATTTTTTGAGGAAGATGCCCGCTTGGTTTTCAGTATGCTCGCTCATATAGTAGGCATCGCTGTCCCAGAGGAGGGTTGCTTTGTTGGCGGCTACCAATACCTTGATAATTTGTTCCTCGGCTTTGCTGAGGGCATTGAAGCCGATAAATACATAATGCCGATGCACCGGATGCTCCACCAGCAGGCTTTGGGCATGGGTGGCCAAATGTCGGTACATCGCCCCTGTGTAGGCTTTGTTTTTGGCTTTGAGCTGCTGGTTGAGGAGCAGATACACCTCATAGAGCTTGTCCCAAAACTTGAAATAATGGCTGATAATATCGCTTTGGGGCTTTTCTTCGCTGTGGTCTGTTTGCCATTCGGCCACCCGCCCTATATCGGCCAAATTGCCAAAAAGCTGCTTGGCCTCTATCATTTGTTGGTCTATACGGCTAAAATCGCGCAGCAGCGTAGGCAGCCACGACATCAGGTTGTCTTGCTGTATATCGGCCACTTGTTTAAACACCTCCTGCACCTCCAGCAGCAGCTCTACCTGCTCCACTTGCTGGAGGCCGGATTGACTGATGATAAAATCTTCGATACTGAAAAGCTTGGGTTTGGCCTCTTCAGGCAGGGCGGCAATGCCCAGCTGCTGTGCCAATACAAAATTGGCGCGGCGCGAAGGCGTAAGCAGGCAGATGCTGCCAAGGCTGCTGAAATGCTCCTTGAGGTAGTCACAAGTTTGAGAAAGAAAGCTTTTGGTCATGAGGCAAGAAATTGAAGTCGGATAATTTTTATATTCTCCATTTTTTATGTGTATTCACGGTGCGGATGTCTTCGAGGGCAAAGAGCGGTGTTTGGGCTTTGGCATGCTCCTTGATTTGCGGCACAAAGCTGCCTATCAGATAGCCGCCTTCAGGCTTTTCTTGTAGCGATTTGCTGTCTAAATAGCTGCGCAGCCATTGCGAGATGGTACCGTTTTGAGGTGTTTTGGAGAAAATATAGAGCAAATACACCGGACGCGTAAAGGCCACATAGAGCAGGTTGAGGTTTTCTACTTCTATTTTCTGCTTTTCTTGTTGTATTTGCAAATCTATGTTGGGATCATTTACGGCATTAAGATTCAGCAGGGTATGCTTAATCTGTTTTTTTTGTGTCTCTTCGATGGGCAAAGGGCTGTTTTCGAGATTGACCCACATAGAACTGCCTTGCTTGTCAATCCTCCAATCTACAAAAGGAAAAATCACCACCGGATACTCCAAGCCCTTCGACTTGTGGATGGTGGTAATGGTGATGGCCGCATTGTTGGCGGGAGCCGATACGCAAAGGCTGCTTTTTTTGCGCTCCCATTCTTCGAGCAGGTCGGCGAGGTGGTTGCTCTGGCGCGTGCTAAACTCCAGCACCCAATCCATAAAGCGAAAAAGGTACTCCAAGTGCTGTGGATGCTGCTCGTAGAGCTGAAATACTAATAGCAGCTCTTCGAGAATCTCGTAGATGCCCAAGGCCTGAATGTAGTGGAAGTCCACCAGATAGCCTTTTTCGGCCAAGTGCCCGAAGAGGTCTTCGATACGGGCTTCTTTGCCATAGATAAGCTGCCGAATTTGGGCATTGGCCTGTGCATCGGGAATTTCGCCCAAGATAATTTTATAAAAGAGATATACCAACTCCGACTTGGCGAGGTTGTTTTCGGGATTGTAAATCACCTTGAGCAAGGCGATGAGGAAGTTCACCTTCTCGTCGGAGGCCAGCAGGAGGGAGTCTGCCGACATCACGGCATAATGCTGCTCTTTGAGGAAGGTAGCAATTTGCTTGGCCTTGTCGTTGTTGCGACACAAAACAGCAATATCCTGCGGCTTAAAGCCCAAGCTTTGTGCTTCTTGGATGGCTTGCAGGATTTTTTGGAGGCTTTCTTCCTCGTAGTTTTCTCTTTCCAAAAACTGAATCCGCACACCTCCGCCCGTTGGCGAGCCTGCGTGGCTTTGCTGGCGAAAGGTATCGGCATATACCTGCTCTATGAGGCCGGAGCGCTGGCATTGGCTTTCAAAGAAATCATTGTTGAAATCAATAATTTCGCGGGTACTGCGGTAGTTGGTTTGGAGGTTTTGATTGTCCAAATAGTTGAAAATATTTTCGTAGCGCTCCTGCAAAAGCAGCTGCTCAGGGGCAGCCAAAGCTTCGGTATTTTTGTGGCCAATGTGTACGAGCTGCTCCATTTCGCCGCCTCGCCAACGGTAAATAGACTGCTTGGCATCGCCCACGAGCATATTGAAATAACCCTGCGAGAGGTTGTTTTCTATGAGTGGCAGCAGGTTGTGCCATTGCAGTGAAGAGGTGTCCTGAAACTCATCTATGAGCAAGTGGTGGTAGCGCTCGCCAAGGCGCTCAAAGATAAAGGGCACAGGCTCGGTTTGGATAATATCGGCAATCTTCTTGGTGGTTTCCGAAATATGCACAATGCCATTGCGCAGCGTAATTTCCTTGTATTGTTGCTGTATTTCGTTGATGAGCGATACGGCATGGAAGTGGCGCAGCAGCTCCATCGAGAGCTTGTAAGTGCTGATATGCGTGCTTTTGTATGCCTCGATATTTTCTATCAGCTCTTTGAGCGCCGGAGCGATGGCATCTATTTGTGCAGCCTTGGGGGCATTTTTGCTGTACCATTGGTTTTCTTCGAGAGCGCTTTTTACACGGCTGCTTACATTAGTATCGAGTAGGTCTTTTTCTTTGGCTTTCAGGATTTTGTCAAAATAACCTCCCACACCGGTTTCTTTGTAGCTAAAATCTTGGACGCTCAGGCCTTGGGCTTGGAAGAGGGCTTGGCCTTGCTTGACCATTTCGTAGATTTGCGCTTGCTTGGATTGCAGAAAAGCCTCGCAGCGCTCTATCACCGCCTTGAAATCGCTGATACTGACATCTTTCATGGCCTCCAGAATGGGGATAGACTTTTCTTGGAGCAGGGTTTTGGAGAAGTTGTGCAGGTTGCGGTGGATATTTTTCCAAGATTGCCCCGATTCTATTTGGGTGTGTACATACTCCACCATAAACTTGGTGAGGTCGGAGGAGTGTTCTTGGCCTACACGGCTGATGAGGCTGTCTATCACGGCCTTGAGCAGCACGTCGGTTTCGAGGTCTATTTCATAATTGAAGGGCACATTCAGCTCTTGGGTAAAGGCCGCCGTAACGCGGTTGAAGAAGCTGTCTATGGTACTGATGGCGAAGTCGCTATAATGGTAGATGATTTTGAAGAAGACGGCCTGCGCCCGCTTGCGGAGGGCTTCTTCCTCAAAGCCCGTTTCGGTGGCGATGGCTTGGAGCATGGGGTGGGGCTGCCCCTCGGTAAAGAGACGCAGGGTATTGAGCACGCGGCTTTTCATTTCATTGGCGGCATCGTTGGTAAAGGTAATGGCCAAGATATGCCGGAAGTAGTCGGGCGAAAAGTGCGTATTTTGCTGTTGGCAAAGCGCCAGCTTGAGGTACTCTTTGGTGAGGGTGTAGGTTTTGCCAGAGCCGGCGGAGGAGTTATAAACGCGAAAAGCTGCTTGCATAGCGGAAGGAAGAGGGCTTTGAATTTTTCAAAAAAGTTTGGGTAGGCAATATAAGAGATTTTCTCCGTAAGAAGTGGGAGGAGCAGGAAAAAATTGGCTACCGCTTCTACCGTAGCGCAGCAGATGCTATATTTGTTAGAAGGGAAGGATAGAATTGATATATTTGGATTGAGAGGAACGCTAAGACTAGTGGGGGTAGTGCGAAGCTCTAACTTCGCAATGGCTTAGTAGTTCCCGAAGCTGGAGCTTCGGGCTACAAATAGTTTGCTTTT
>DAIQNQ010000045.1:0-18880 GCA_036788275.1 Thermonemataceae bacterium | reverse complement strand
AATGATTGGGGGCCGGCGGTATTTTTGGTATCAGACATAGACGAACTCTTGGCGGCCTTCATGAAAACCAGTATCTATCTTTTGGTGGCAGGGCTGATTGTCAATTTGCTGATGCGTTCGGTCTGGGTGGTGATGATTGGTATGAGCTATGCTTTTCCTGCCGGACTGTCCTTAGAGAAATTCCGTTTTCAGAGGTATTTTCACAATAAAATGGCGGCTATTCCGTCTTTAGAAGAGCAGGTAATTCGCTTAGACCGCCTCTGCTCGGTAATATATGCCACCACTTTTCTGCTGTTTATGTGCCTTGTAGGCGCTTTCTTTTTTGTATTCGTATATGGGGGTGCTTTTTTGATGCTTTATCATTATTGGCCTAATAAAAGCAGAGAGGTTATTGAGGAACTCAATGCATTGCTGAATATCAGTCTTTTATTTTTTGCATTTACCTATTTTTTAGATTTCATCACCTTGGGTTGGCTCAAGCGCTTTAAGTGGTATGCTGTATTGTATCGGCCTGTGTATGTACTGATGAGCACGCTTACACTTGCTCCTTTGTACCGAAACATTTACTATATACTTATCGGACACCTCAATCGCTGGAAGGTTTTTGCTTTTTGTCTGGCCTTTGCAATGTTGGCTTTTTTGATGGTAAATGTGCAGCTCTCACGCGATAATTTTTTTACAGATTCTGTTTTTGGAGAACGCAAGGCCTCCTTATATACTCATGAGGGTTACTACCGCGACAAAGGGGCAAGCCAAATGAACCGCTGGATGCACATCGCTTCGGCAGTGGTAGAAGAAGATTTGATAGAGGTTTTTATTCCTTATAAAGTAGCTTTAGAAGACTCTATGCTGCGCAACTATGCACGCAAACACCAAATTTCTTTGGACACTATCCTGCAAAAATCTGCTTTGCAGCTCAAGGCACTGAGCGATTTTTATCGCCTTGAGATAGACTCTGTGGCTCTGCCTCCGGTAGAATACAAAATGTTTTATTTTGAAAAGTACCGACAAACAGGCCTGCTGGGCTTTGTAGATGTATCCGACTTGCCACGAGGAGAACATCATTTGCAACTGCTCCTCCAACTGGGAAAGCCCGAAAAAGCAGCCAATATCTGGTTTTATAAAAAGAGCCAACCTGTACCTCCTGAATAATGAAAGAGAGAAACGATTTGCAATGATTAAGTACCGTGAGAGAGCTTTTATGCTTGACCTTTTCCATATTTTTACACAAAAAGTGCTCATGAAAATTTCCCAAGCCCTTGTAGAAGCCTTTTTCAAGCAAATATTTGCACAGATTAGAGAGGAGGATTGTACAGACCTGTTATCCAATACGTACTTTTATCAAAATATTGAGAAGGCGGGAAGCCTCTTTGCCCAAAATGCCTTCGAGTATTCTTGCCTCAAGCGGCTTTTGCAGAAGCAGCTTTCCGGCGGAGCGATAGATTTGCAGCGTTTTTTACCCAAAAGTATTTTCTATCCTTTTGGAAAAGAATATTTTGCAAAAATTGTGGCAGCCATTTACACGGCCTTATGGCAAGACTTTGACCCTGCGCAAGATTATGGTTTTTTGGAGGCAATAGAAGTAGAGGAGATGTCGGAAGAAACTTGGGCGGCTACAAAGCGTTTTTATCAAAATCCCAATCTTTTTGACTGAGACTTATTTTTCAATAATTTTTATTTCCTGACAGTCAATACGATAGCCCAGCCGCGACTGCACCTGCGGGTCATCGCTGTCCACGCTGCCATAAAACACCTTTCCAATGAGCTGTACTTTGCTGCCGTAGGGCAATTCGGCAAGCAAATGGGTGCTTGCCAAACGTACAAGCACCCATTCGTTTTTTTCTAATTCGAGCCAAGGCTCTTCAAAATCAATAAGCTTGCCTGCTTTGTTAGTGTATTTCCTTTTTTGAAGTACACCTTCTATACACGCATCCTGCCCGATATGGGCAGCCAACGCGCTTTTATTGGTAAGTATCTGCATGGTAGTAGCGTGCTTCTTTTGTGCAAAGCCCCCTGTTGTAATCACAAAAGTGAGCAAGCAAAACAGACAAAAACTTATAATATGAGCGGCGTTTGGGAGCATTGTTTTAGCCTCTTTCGGCGGCAGCAGCAGCCTGAATCCAGGCGGCGGCTTTTTCTTCGCTGTCGAAGTAAGCAGTTTGGAAGTTGTCGCCGGCTTCTTCCATCGTTTGCTCAATAGAAAGCTGTGCAATAAACTCGCTGCTCACAATAAGGGCGTAGCGGCGTACACCGGCAGCAATAAAGCGCGGGAATACCTCTGTGCCTACCCACGTCTGTAGCTCAGGCGTGATAGGAAATGCAAAATCTGTGGTGTTGTCTAAAATGGCGAAGGGTTTTACTTCTTCTATCTTTTCGGCCAAGGTTTTGATTTCGCTCAAGAATTCCTCTTCCGACATGTCTTCACTCAAGGGAGTCCAGCCTTTGCTTACGGTGTTTTGGGGAGCTAGGTACACGACCTCTTGGTACTTGCTTTTGTGTAGTTCCATACTCATACTTATTAAGAATTTTGGTTTGAAAATGATTAAGGGTGCTTTTTGTAAATGTACATGATTATTTTAGATAAAAAAATAAAAGTTCCCGCCTTCGAGGCAAGAACTTTGGTGTTTTTGCAGAAAATCCGCTACACTTTACGATTCTTAATTTCCAAATTCTATAAGCAACTGATTTTTCTCTACGGTCTGGCCTTTTTGTACTTTGATGTGCTTTATACGGGCATCGGTAGGTGCTTTGATAACATTTTCCATCTTCATAGCCTCCAAAATCAGCAATATCTCGCCTTTTTGCACCTCTTGGCCTTCTTGCACCTTTATATCGAGCAGCAATCCGGGCATGGGTGCTTTGATGTGGTTGATTTGTTGGTTTTGATTTTGGCTCATGCCCAAGCGTTCGAGTAGTAAGTCGAAGCGGTCTTGTACTTGTAGGTGAAAGATGCTGCCGTTTATTTTGATTTTGAGGCGCTTTTCGGCGCGGTTTTCTTCTACAACTTCCAAATTGTAAGAGCGGTGCTGGTGGAGGATATGGTAGCGCTGCCCCTCAATATGCCGGATGTCCCAATCAAAAGCTTGGCCTTCGAGCAAGAGGCCTTCGGCAGAGCTTTCCCATTCAAAAATGCTCTTTACGTTGGATTGTTGGGTATTTTCGGGTAAATTTGCAGTAATCTTGTACATAAAAGAATCTTTCTTGGCGTGGAGACACGAGTGAAATAAATGCTGAATTACGTGCATTATTCTGAAATATTCAAAGAAAACTCAAAAATTTATGCCTGCTTTCTCTTTTAAAAGTCTGCGTTTGCCCAAATTTGCCCGCAACTTCTATTTTATCTTTGGCTTTTCTTTTCTCTTGTGGATGCTGCTTTTCGACTCCAACGACTACCTTACGCAGTGGCGTAGAAGTCAGAAAATAAAGCAGTTAGAAAAAGAAAAGCGCAGCTACCAAGAGGCCGTCGAAATAGTAAAGCAGGAGCGCGCCGAGCTGCTCACCAACCCAGAGCTTTTGGAGAAATTTGCCCGCGAAAAATACCTCATGCGCCGCCCCCAAGAAGACTTATACATTTTGATAGAGGAGTAGCCTGCTGTTTTGATAATACAAAGCTTCCAAAAGCACAAATGTAATGTTCTGCAAAGATTTATATTTTTGCCTTCTGCGATTCTCCCTACTTTTGTAGCGTATTCTATCGCAATGCCTATGAAATACCTTTCCATCTGCTGTCTTCTTTTTTGTTTGCCTGCATTTTTCGCCTTTGTACAAGGCCCCCAAAATGCCAACGACTATTATGTACTCGGCTTAGAAAAAATGAAGAAAGGGCAATATATGGAAGCCATAGGCGATTTTACGGCGGCCATCAGCTTGGAAGAGCGCTTTGCCGATGCCTATTTACAAAGGGCTTTTGCGAAGCAGTTTTTTGCAAAACAAGCTTCCTACATAAGCAATGAATATTGCAGCGACTTGGTGCAAGCGCTCAGGTGGGGCAAAAAAGAAGCGGCAGCCCTGATAAGCCAATCTTGTATGGGCGAATGCCTTGACCTGAACTATGTGGTAGAGCCTGAAAACACTTACTGCGTTTATCTCCGCGGCAAAAAGCTTCAAGAATTGCCTGCCTTGCTCGGTACTTTAGAAAACTTGGTGAGCATAGATGCTGCCGAAAATCAAATATTGAACATCGCCAATACACAGCCCTTGGAAGGCCTCTTGTACATAGACCTTAGCCACAACCAACTCAAGGCTTGGCCTGCTTTGCAAGCTGCGCAACTTGAAGAGTTGAACCTAAGCTATAACCAAATCGCAGCCCTACAACTGCAAGGATATACGCAATTGAAGGCATTGTATCTGGCACATAACCGCCTCAAAATGCTTCCCGATATGCAAAAATTAAAACAATTACAGTACTTAGATGTTTCTTATAATCAGATTGACGTGTTGCCTGCTTCACTCAAGGCGCTTCCACAGCTGCGTTATTTGCGACTCACGGGCAATCCTTTGAGCGACGAGCAAAAAGCATTGATTCTGGAGCAATTGCCACATTGTAAAATAGTATTTGATGAATAAGAGAAAACAAAGATATTCAAGATAAAGGTGAACATAGGTGTTAATAAAGTTTGAGATTTACTCAACAATTCGAAATCCCTCTCGGCGCTACTGAGAGGGATTTTCTTTTGTATCTATGTACCGCCCACTTGCAAGCCCAACACCATTATGTCATCTACCTGCTTTTGCGCACCGGGACGCATCCAGTCGTCGAGGGTTTGTGCCATTACCTCTGCTTGCTCGGCCATAGGCAAGGCGTGGACATTGAGCAGCAGCTCTTTGAAGCGCTTACTGCTAAACTTGCGGTCGTTGTGGCCGCCAAATTGGTCTTGAAAACCATCAGAAAAAAGATATATCGTGGTACTCTCTGCAATGTCTATGAGATGTTGCTCAAACTTTTGGTCGTCGCGGTAGCCTCGCAAGCCGCCAATCAGCAAGCGGTTGGGGCGTATTTCGTGCAGCTGCCCTTGCTGTATGTACACCAAGGCATTGCCTACGCCGGCATAGCAAAGCTTGGGGCTACCCAAATGGGCTTGGTACTCTTTGGGGTAGGCATCTATGCTGCACAGGGCAATGTCCATGCCGTCTTGATTTTTGCCTTCCTCTTGGCGGAGGGTATCGATGATACCTCGTCGGAGTGCGTGCAGGATTTTGTCGGGCTCGGTTACGTTGCGACTTTTCACGATGTCGTTGAGCAGCTCATTGCCAATCATACTCATGAGCGCTCCGGGAATGCCGTGCCCGGTACAGTCCACCGCTGCCACAATGATTTTGTAATTCTTTTCGGTAATCCAATAAAAATCACCACTCACAATATCTCTGGGGCGATAAAACACGAAGCTTTGTGGAAACCACTTCTGAATCGTCCGCATCTCCGGCAGGATAGCCTCCTGAATCCGCTTGGCATAAGCGATGCTGGCCATGACCTCTTGAGAGCTTTTTTCGATAATGGCATTTTTGATTTCCAAGCTGCGGTTTTGCTCTTCGATGAAGTCTCTCTGAGAAACAATCTCCTCGTTTTGTTGGCGTATCTCCTCATTAAGCACCAAAAGCTCTTCTTTTTGCTCTTTCAGCGAGAAATTCTGTGCTTCCATCTGTTTTTTTGTACGAATCAGCGAAGTACCGCGGTGATAAGAAATGAGGGCGATATAGTGGGTGGCTGCAAAAGAATAAATCACTGCCGGAAGCAAGGCAGCGAGGTTTTCGCTATGATAAAAATTAATCTTATCTAAAGGCATGGCCAAAAGAATGAAAGCCATTGCTATTAGCCAAGCCAGCCAGCCACGCAGAAAAGTACGCAAGCCGCCTACCGAGTAAATTGTGGCCGAATTGGCAAAGAGGAAAGGGAGGGCACTCATCAGGCTGAAATCGAGCAAATAGCCTATCCAAGCAATCCAGAAGAGGTCGAGCGTGAGGTTCCAAAACTCAGCCTGTACGTGGTCATTGTTTTTTCTTTGGGCAATCAGAAAAGCAATATGGGGGTATATCAAAAATACACAGCTCATGACTTGCACCAAAGCAGAAATCTCTCGGTAGCTGTACCAATGATGAAAGAAGATACTGATAATGGCCAGCCAATAGCCCACTATTCGTAGTGGATAGATGGTTTTGGCGATGTTTACCCGTCTTTTGCTGAGCGTAGGAGAATTCATAGGCAGATACGTTCATTTGGTACGCAATATAATATTTATGTCCTAAGGGCTAGCAAAGTATCCTAAAAAATGATAATATCTCCTCCCTACAACGTTACCACCAATCCATCATAGGCAAAAGCTACGCCTGAGGGCAGCTCCTTGCTCACCTCTTCGTGCAAGCCCATACGGTGGCTCATGTGTACCAGATAGGCCTGCTTAGGGGCAATCTCCGCAACCATCTCCAAGGCTTGCGCCAGCGTAAAGTGCGAAATATGAGATTCTTTCTGTAAGGCATTGATTACAAGCACCTCCGTGCCGCGTATTTTGTCTATTTCTTCGGGGGCTATGTAGTTGGCATCGGTAATATAGGTGAAGTTGTCTATCCGAAAGCCAAAAACTGGCAGCTTGTAGTGCATCACACGGATAGGCAACAGGGTGGTGTTTTTAATCTGAAAAGCCTTGTTTTCAATTGTAAAAGTTTCTACACTGGGAATACCCGGATATTTATGTTCGGCGAAAATATAAGCAAACTCCCTCTTGAGCTGTGCCAAGACTTGTTCGCTGGCATAAATCGGAATATCCTGCTTTTGCTTGAAGTTGAAGGCGCGAATATCGTCCAGGCCGGCAGTATGGTCTTTGTGTTCGTGCGTAAAGAGTACCGCATCCAAGTGCTGTACTTGGCTGAGGAGCATTTGCTGCCTAAAGTCGGGACCGGTGTCAATGACCAAGCTCAAATCTTCTGTTTGGATATGTACCGAGGTGCGCAGGCGCTTGTCTTGGGCTTTGGGAGAAGTACATACCGGGCAGGTACAAGCAATTACGGGTACTCCTTGCGAGGTGCCCGTTCCCAAAAAGGTAACTTTTATCATGAAGTATTTTTGTTGTAGGCGGAGAGGTGCTTGCTCAGGAGGCCAATATCCCCAGCGTATCGTACAGCTCCTTGCTTTTATCTTTGAGTATATGAACGTCTATCTCTATTTGCTTAAGGATATCCAACAAGCAGTTGATGCGCCCTTCCAAGGGGAAATACTTGTTTACTACCACCACACGCTTGTCTTTTAAGATACAGTAGCCTGATTTAAAATTACCTTTTTCGTAGCGCAGGAAGTATTGCGATTCTGCAAAAATATCTTCCAACTTGCTCAAAAAAGCAGGAGTGTATTTGATTTCTGCCATAGTTTTGATAATAAGCCTCAGGCTTGTATAAGCTTGTGAATCAGCTCTACGAGCGTGTCAAAGTTGATAGGTTTGGGCAAATATTCGTTGAATCCGGCTGCCTGAAACTCCTCCAGCGTGTAGTTGCGGGCATTGCCTGTCATGGCTATCAGCGGGGTAGCAGCCTTCTGTGCGTCGGGCAAGGCCCGAATCTGCCGGGCACATTCCAAGCCGTCCATCAGGGGCATGTTGATGTCCAAAAGGATCACATCAAAATGCGTAGTGGCCAGTTTTTCAAGTACTTGGCGGCCATTTTTGGCAGCATCTATTTCAAATTTTTGAAATTCGAGCACCTTTTTGGCCAAGTTTTGAATCACAGAACTGTCTTCTGCAATGAGTACTTTTTTGTGAGGAGTAGCCATGGTTTTTCAGCTAAATGAAAATGAGCAATCAGGTTTCTGATGCAAGATATACATTATTCAAAATAAGCCGAAAAAAAGATTCATTTTTCGGCTCAAAAAGTCCTTCCCAAAGAATTGCACATATTTTAGGCGTGATAATTGCTACTCTCTGAAAAATAAATTTAGAGGAAACTTTAAATAATAAAAAAGTTTCCGTAGTTTTGTACCGAAGTTTTACCCATAGTCGTTTTTATAAACTCTCTTAATTTTTCAAGCATGCAAAACGTCAAACAAACTATTTTCAAGATTATCAAGGAAAAATTGGGCTTGTCCGAGTCAGAAATCACCCTCGATGCCAATTTTATTAAAGATTTAGGTGTAGATTCTTTGGACTACATGGAGATGATTATGGATTTTGAGAACGCCTTTGGCATTCGTATTCCTGATACCGATGCCGAAAAAATGCGCACCGTAGGCGCTGCCATAGACTACGTAGAAGAGCGCTTGGCCACACAAAAAGAGGAGGCTGCTTAGCGAAACAGGCTCTACTTTTTACAAGGATTTGACACTATAAGGAGGCGGAAAATTAAAAAATACATTCTTTTTTTGGAATAATAAAAAAGCAATGTACATTTGTAAGCCCAATTACTATTGCCGAAGTGGCGGAACTGGTAGACGCGCACGTTTCAGGGGCGTGTAAGCTTACGCTTGTGCAGGTTCGATTCCTGTTTTCGGCACTATTCAAGGAGAAACATTCAAAAAATGTTTCTCCTTTTTTCATGCTTGCGTATCTTTGTATTCATTCCTTTTCACCCAAATTACGCTGTTTTGCTTACTCAAAGACAAGTATTCTTACAAAATCTGGCACAAACAAGTCCTACCCCCTTGCTCCTCGAAGTAGAGCGTGCCGAAGGTCTCTATCTCTACGGCCCACAGGGGCAGCGCTACATAGACCTTATTTCGGGGATTTCGGTAAGCAATCTGGGGCACCGACACCCCAAAGTGCTGCAAGCCATACAAGCCCAGCTCGACAAATACCTGCACCTAATGGTGTATGGCGAATATGTACAAAGCCCCCAAGTGCGCTTGGCCGAGCGCCTTTGTCAATACCTGCCTGTCTCGCTCGATAGTGTGTATTTGGTAAACTCCGGCTCAGAGGCCATCGAAGGAGCAATGAAGCTGGCCAAGCGTGCCACAGGCCGTACCGAACTCATTGCCTGCCATAGCGCCTATCATGGCTCTTCGCATGGGGCGCTTTCTTTGGGCAGTGAGGAGCAGTTTAAGCAGAAATTTCGTCCACTGCTGCCCGATATTCGCCATATTCACTATGGAAGCTTTAGCGATTTGGCGCAAATTACAGAGCGCACCGCTGCCGTATTCATCGAAACCATCCAAGGCGAGGCAGGCGTAGTGGGTGCTTGCACTACTTATTTTCAGGCTTTGCAAGCGCGCTGCCGCCAAACGGGCACACTGCTGGTATTAGACGAAATACAAGCGGGCTTTGGGCGCACGGGCAAGCTGTGGGCTTTTGAGCATTTCGGCATCGTACCCGATGTACTGGTGCTGGCCAAAGGTATGGGCGGAGGTATGCCGATTGGGGCTTTTATTGCTCCCAAAGTATTGATGGATACGCTCAGCAATGCACCTATTTTGGGGCATATTACTACTTTTGGGGGGCATCCGCTGAGCTGCGCCGCTGCTTTGGCCAATTTAGAAGTGCTTGCCGAAGAAAACCTGATAGAAGAAGTACCTGCCAAAGAAGCCCATTTCAGGAAGCTGCTCAAGCATCCGTCTATTCGAGAAATACGCTCCAGAGGCCTCCTGATGGCCGTAGCCTTCGACAGCTTTGAGGTGCTCAAACCTATCATAGACCGTGCTATCGAAAAAGGAGTAATTACCGATTGGTTTCTCTTTTGTAATAACTCCATGCGCATTGCCCCGCCGCTTACCATCACTCTGGAGCAGATAGAAGAGGCCTGTGGGCTGATTTTGGAGGCCATCGAAGAAAACGAAGCTGTGCAACACGCATAAAGAGGCCAAAATACCTTCGACAGTATCGAAAAAGGAGTAGAAAAGTATGGCTTGGCCAAGCCGATACGTAGGCAAATTTCTGCTGCTTTTTTATGGTCTTTTGAAATTTCTTCTATAATTTTCCGTTCAGATACATGAAGTAACTTCGGGTATTTTCTTTTTCAATTTCTTAACAATGGGCTTGCCTGCCCGCATCTTTACTACTATGAACGACCTCTTTGCAAGTCCTCGCCTGAAAGAACTATTGCCCAAAGTAAAAACTTTTGTAGAAGAAGAAATTCTGCCTTTAGAGCGCGATTTGCTCAGTTTGCCTTTCAATCAAGTAGAAGTATCTTGTGTGTTGCTGCGCGAAAAAGTAAAAGCCCAAGGGCTTTGGGGACTGCACCTTAGCGAAGCTTATGGAGGCAAGGGCTTGAGCTTGGTGGAGTTTGGACAAATCAGCGAAGTGTTGGGAATGAGTCCGCTGGGGCATTATGTATTCAATTGCCACGCACCCGATATTGGCAATGCTGAGCTGCTGATGCATTTTGGTACAGAAGAACAAAAAGAAAAATACCTTGAGCCCTTGCTCGAAGGCAAAATAAGAAGCTGCTTTTCGATGACAGAGCCGCAATACGCCGGCTCTAACCCTGTATTGATGGCTACGGCTGCTGTAAAAGAAGGAGAGAACTACCTCATCAACGGCTATAAGTGGTTTACGACTGCCGCCGACGGGGCGGCTTTTGCCATTGTGATGGCCATTACCAACCCTGAAGCACCCAAGCACTCGCGCGCCAGTATGCTGATTGTGCCTACTGATACGCCCGGCTATGAGCTGGTACGCAATATCTCTGTGATGGGCGAAGAGGGTGAGGGCTACATGAGTCACGCCGAAATAAAATATCAAAACTGCTTGATACCACAGCAAAACCGCTTGGGAAAAGAAGGGGAGGGCTTTGCATTGGCGCAGCAGCGCTTGGGGCCGGGGCGTATTCACCATTGTATGCGTTGGATAGGCATTTGTGAGCGTGCCCTCGACCTGATGTGCCGCCGTGCCGTAAAACGCGAGCTGGATGCGGAGGTGTTTTTGGCCGACAAACAAGTGATACAACACTGGATTGCCGAGGCGCAAGCCAATATCCAAGCAGCGCGCCTGATGGTATTACACACGGCACATTTGATAGATAAAAAAGGCAGCAGCGCTGCTCGTGAAGAGATTTCGATGGTGAAGTTTTTTGTATCAAATATCTTGATGCAAATCCTTGACCGTGCCATTCAGGTACATGGGGCTTTGGGTATTACCGACGACTCCATCTTGTCTTTTTGGTACCGCCACGAGCGAGGAGCGCGTATTTATGATGGTGCCGACGAGGTACACAAATCTGCTCTGGCCAAGAGTATTCTTAAAAAGTATAAAAAATAGGTTTTGGCTTGCCTGTAAGGATACAGGCAATGGCAGGGGGATTAAAGTGATTTTCAGGATTTCGCCGTGTTTGGTGTTTGCGCAAAGCGACACCAAAAACATAAGTCTATTTTCTGTCTGTATCACGATTTTCTTGATTTCAAGATTTGCAGGATTTTAGTTTTCCCGCCGTGTCAGTGTTTTTCCACCTGCAATTTTCTGGCTTTGTACTTATTTGCCAAAGCAGGAAGGCACTTGTAAAAACATAAAAAAGCTGTATTTTTGCCTAAAGGCTTTCTGCTCGTATCGAAGCCTTTGTGTTTGGTGTCGCTTCGCTAAAACACCAAACACGGCGGGGAATCTTGGTACAAATTTAGTGGCTCTTGTTAGGCAATGTATTTGTTGCGCGAATCATTGAAAATAAAAATAATCAATCAGGAAAATCCTGAAAAATACCTTCATCTTGCTATAAAAGTCTTGAGTGCTGTTTTACTGTGAAAAAAGAAATTAACATAGGTAGTATAATGCTTGCGATATTGCTCTGTTGTGTATCAATAGGCCTTATCAGCAATACCCTTGCAGCTACCAACCACACAGCAGACCCAATAGAAAGTGTTCAGGAAAAAGCCATCTCCGGTTTTTCCACGAAGCTTTTTTGCCATACATCACAGTCCGAAAATTTATTTACCAATTCAAATAGTTTTCATAGGTCTCACTTTAAAAATCTATTTTCAGGATTTGGAACATTTACCAAAGTAATTGAAAATATTTTTGGAGCAGAATACGCTCAATATATATTATACTCGAGAAAAATTCTGATAAATCAAAGAAAGTCTGACATCCTGTTTCCATTCCATTACTTCTGGTAATTCGTTTTGTACAGTTAAAAAAGCCTTTTGAGGCTATCTCCTGTTTTGCAAAGTAGTGAAACACAATTTTACAATTCGAAAAACTTAAAAATCAGTCGTATGGAAATGAATTGGATTACAGCCCTGCTTGGGCTGATAATAGTAGCCTTGTGTGTCCTTCCTTTTGTAATGATGCATTATCATTGGGCTAAGAAAGAGAAAAAAATGTTGCAAAGCTTGCAAGAAATCGCACAAAAACAGGATTCAAGCATAGATCAACACGAATTTTGTGGCAGTTTTGTAATGGGTATTGATACAAGGAAGAATTTTCTTTTTTTCTTCAAACAGAAAAAAGAAGGAGAAATAGCCCAGTGTATCAATCTTTCAGAAATGAAGACTTGTCAAGTGATTAAAAAGACCAGAGATTCTGCAAATTCCTCCGGTCTTTACTCTATACAAAGATTAGAGCTGAGTTTTCTTCCATCAAACAAGAATACTCCAGAAGAAAGGATTGAACTATACGATGAAGGAAGCAGTATTCAGTTGGGCGAAGAGTTGCAGTTTGCTACCAAGTGGGTAAAGCAAATCAATGAGCGCCTTAGCCGTCAATAGCAAAGATTTGGATTGACAGGAAATATCGCAAGCCCCTCGGATTTTGAGTGCCGAGGGGCTTGGTTTTTTATGGTGAGAGGTGATATTTTGCAGCTTGGCAAAGCTCCCTTTTGAATGTCATGCTAAAGGATGAAAAGTATATGGGCTGCGTCTTTCTTGAATAAAAATAGTATATTTGTTTTTAGGAGAGAGCTATCATCATTTCAATCTTATTAAGAACCAATATGAAAGTAGGCGCGCTATTTTTAGGCAACTTGCTGGCTACAGCCCTGTTTTTGTTGGCATTGGAAGCACATAGCCAGAAGATAGACAGCCTTCAACGAGCCCTTCAAGCTGTAAGCGAGGATTCTCTAAAAGCGAAGATTCTAAACAATCTGAGCTATGCATACTTATACTCTGATACCAAAAAGGCCGAAACATTTGCACAGCAAGCCCTTTCTTTAGCAAAGAAGAAGCGCCTCAAAAATGAAGAAGCAAGTGCCTACAATCATCTTGGCTTGGCCTACTTGCATCAAAGCAATTATTTTCAGGCAAATCGCCATTTTGAGCAAGCCTACGAAATTTTTAAAGCTATCCGGCAAGCAAGGGGGCAAGCCATTACGCTCAACAATATGGGTTTGATTTTTGAAGAAAAGGGACAATACCGAGAAGCACTCAAAAAATACTTAGATGCACTTGAAATCAGTCAAAAAAACAAGCGCCTTGATGACATAAGCATGTGCCTCAGCAATATAGGCAATATTCATTTTATGCTTCAAGATTATGACGAAGCACTTGAGTATTACCAAAAATCTCTTGCCATAGACCAACAAAATAAAGATGAACACGGCACGGCAAATAGCTTAGGAAATATCGCACTGACATTGAAAAACTTAGAAAAATACGAAGAAGCTGAAACTTACTATATAGAAGCCTTGAAAATTGCCTCCAAAGCAAAAGATGTTCAGATGGAAATTCACACACTGGCTCACCTTGCCAATCTGCTCAAAGACAAAAAAGAATATGATAAAGCAAAAAGCTATCTGTCGCAAGCCAAAACCAAAGCCAATACTTATGGCGATAAGCACCTGATAGGTTCGGTGCTAAATGTGGAAATATTGCTTTTAGAAAAGCAGAAAGAATATACAAAGGCTTTGCAAAGCGCAAAAATCCTGTACCAGCTTGCCAAGGAAATGGATTCTCCTAAGTTTATGGTAGTGGCAAGTGAAAGACTGTCAGATATTTATGCTGAGTTGAATGATTTTGAAAATGCTTTTCAGTTTGCAAAAATCACTAAAACTTATCAAGATTCTTTGGATAGCAAACAGCAAATTCAAGCTATTTATAACATAGAACTTGAAAGAAAAGAACTCGAAAAAGAAGTATTGCTCAAAGAGAAATCCCTGAAAAATGCTGAAATATTCAGTCAAAAGAAATCCATACAAACACAATATACCATCATTATTAGTATATTAGGAATGATGGCGATACTCATTGCTTGGCTTTATTTCCTTCAAAAAGCACACAGAAAACAAAAAGACTTGCACCAAAAATTAGCAGAAAAAAACAGGCAAATCTTGGCTTATACCTCTGAGCTGGAAGGAAAAAATGCTGAACTAAACGAGTTTAAGGAGGAAATACAGCTTCTGAATGAAAGCCTTGAGGAGAAGATAAAACAACGAACCGCCAACTTGGCCGCTGCCAATGAAAAACTACGCAATTATTCCTTTCTAAACAGCCATGCCGTTCGTCGCCCACTTGCCAATATTTTAGGCTTGGTGAGTATTTTTGATTATAGAAATCCAGAAAACCCTGAAAATAAAGATTATCTTCAGATGCTTGACCAAAGTGCAAAAGCATTAGACCAAGTGATTCACGACATCAACAATCAATTGCGCGTAGAGGAGTGAAGGCTGCTTTTTTGAGTAGCCCGACCGCGAAGCAGCACCGAAGGTAAGCTCCAGCTTCGGAAAAATAGCTTGGCGAAGCCGGAGGAAGATTACAAGCCAATTATTTTTAATATAATCATAGCATTCAGGACTGCAAATTATTGTACGGATGTTGCCCGATAATCCTCATAGAAGTGCCCCTCGTCAAACTTCTTGCTGCTGGGCTTGCCTTGTATCAAGATACTCAGCACCATCCAAATCATCAGAAAAGGAGAGAGCAAAAACATCAGTACGATCCAATGCTCCGCCACACCCAAATAAGGCGAAAGCGTGTAAAACAACAAAAATAGGCTGGTAGCCCATACGGCAGTACGAAATCCTTTCATAAAACATACTTTTTTAGGATGAGATGTGCTTATAACCCGCTCATCCTCAAAATGTTTTTCTCTTGCAGAAAAGTCCTTCTAAAACTTGCTCTCACATGGGATTTTTTGTCTTTTAGGTAGAAAATTCTGAAATATTCTTATTTTTGCTCACAAGCGTTGCCCAGCGCCGCGCCCAGCAAAATCTTATTTCTCATACTAACGCTTTTTAGAACTTATGGCAGAAGCATTTATTTATGATGCCGTGCGCACCCCCCGCGGCAAAGGAAAAACCGACGGCTCTTTGCACAGCACGCAGCCCATCAGCTTGCTCACAACCGTGTTTGGTGCCATTCGTGAGCGCAACCAACTCGATACCTCGCTGGTAGAAGATGCCATCATCGGCTGTGTAACGCCCGTAGGCGAGCAGGGAGCCGATATTGCCCGTACCGCCGCCATTGCCTCGGGCTATGCCGAAACCACGGCAGGCGTGCAAATCAACCGCTTTTGCTCCTCAGGGCTTGAGTCGGTAAATATGGCCGCCGCCTATGTGATGTCCGGCCAAATGGACATGCTCGTGGCCGGAGGAGTAGAGTCTATGTCGAGAGTACCGATGGGTATGGACGGCGGGGCGCTCTTCACCAATCCCGAAATCATCGCCCGCCACAAAATCGTGCCCCAAGGCATTTCTGCCGACTTGATAGCCACCAAATACGGCTTTTCGCGCCAAGATGCCGACCGCTACGCAGCCATCTCGCATGAGCGTGCCGCCAAAGCTTGGCAAGCAGGCTACTTCCAGAAAACCGTAGTGCCTGTAAAAGACCAACTCGGCCTCACCGTACTCGACCGCGACGAGACCATCCGCCCCGAAACCAGCGTAGAGTCTTTGTCGAAACTCAAACCCTCTTTCGAGATGATGGGACTGATGGGCGGCTTAGACGGACTGGCCATACAGCAATATCCCGAAGTAGAAAAAATCCACCATATCCACCATGCCGGCAACTCTTCGGGCATTGTAGATGGTGCTGCTCTGCTTTTGTTGGGCAACAAGGCCGTGGGCGAGCAGGCAGGCCTCAAGCCCCGTGCCCGTATCAAGGCCTTTACCATTATTGGTTCTGAGCCTACCATTATGCTTACCGGACCGGTGCCTGTTACCCAAAAAATCCTCAAAAAACTCGGCATGCAGCCTAATGATATTGACCTCTACGAGGTAAATGAGGCCTTTGCCGTAGTGCCTTTGTACTTTATGGAGGCCTTGGGCATAGACCACTCCAAGGTGAACGTAAACGGTGGCGCGATTGCAATGGGACACCCGCTGGGCGCTACCGGAGCGGTGATTTTGGCTACCTTGCTCGATGAGCTGGAGCGCCAAAACAAAACGCTGGGCTTGGCTACCTTGTGCGTAGGCGGTGGTATGGGCATTGCCACCATCATTGAGCGTATTTAAGCTCTCAAAAATGAATAGAGGCGGACTTTAGTCCGGCCTTCAAAAATCAATAGAGGCGGACTTTTAGTCCGGCGATGATATTATTTTCAATATAAAAATCTTTTCAGATTCGCCATGATTCAATATAGCATAGAAGACAACATCGCCTTGGTGTCCTTCAATATGGAAGGCTACCCGATGAACGTACTCAACGAAGATTCTATCCGTGCCTTTGCCGAGGCCATGGAAAAAGCCATTCAAGATGAAGCCGTAAAAGGCATCATCATTACCTCTGCCCGCAAAGAATTTGTGGCGGGTGCCGACCTCCGCATGCTGCTCAAAAGCGCCGGATTGGCGCAGAGCTACGAAATGATTTGGGGCTTGCACCAAGTATTCCGTCGCTACGAGGCTTGCGGCAAACCCGTGGTAGCGGCCATCAATGGCACAGCCTTGGGCGGTGGCTACGAAATCTGTTTGGCTTGCCACCACCGCATCGCCCTCAACGATGCCAAAACACAAATCGGCCTGCCCGAAATCCTCATCGGCTTGTTCCCCGGCGGTGGCGGCACACAGCGCTTGCCCCGTATGATAGGCATCGAGCAGGCATTGCCCTTGCTGCTGGAAGGTAAGAAAATGAACCCCGAAAAAGCCCTCAAAGCAGGCCTTATCAACGATTTGGCCAACAGCCGCGAGGAACTGATACAAAAAGCCAAGGCTTGGATTCTGGCCAATCCCCGTGCCAAGCAGCCTTGGGACGACTTCGGGCGCGATGGCAAGCTGGCGGGCATCAGCAATTATAAAGTGCCCGGTGGCAATGTGCAAAGCCCCAAAGGCGTGCAAACCTTTATCGCAGGTACCGCACTCATGCGCAACAAAACCCAAGGCAACTATCCGGCTGCCGATGCCATTATGAGCTGTGTATATGAAGGCCTGCAAGTGCCTATCGAACACGCTTTGCAGATAGAGGCCAAGCACTTTGCCAAGGTGGCCAACACCCCAGAAGCCAAAAATATGATTCGCTCGCTCTTCTTCGCCATGAATGAGGCCAACAAAGGCGCAGCGCGTCCCAAAGAAGTACCCGCCACCGATTTGCAGAAAGTGGGCATTTTAGGGGCAGGGATGATGGGTGCAGGCATCGCTTATGTGTCGGCGGTGGCCGGACTGCAAGTGGTGCTCAAAGATGTATCGGTAGAGGGTGCCGAAAAAGGCAAGGACTACTCGCGCAAGCTCCTCCAAAAAGAAATGGAAAGAGGACGCTATACCCAAGCCCAAGCCGACGAAATACTGGCGCGTATCCACGCCACCGACCAAGCCAAGGATTTTGAGGGCTGTGGGCTGGCCATCGAGGCGGTGTTTGAAAACCGCGAGCTGAAGGCCAAAGTTACCCAAGAGGTAGAGGCTTTCTTGCCGCCCAATGCGGTCTTTGCCTCCAATACCTCTACTTTGCCGATTACAGGCTTGGCCGAGGCCTCCAAAAATCCCCAAGCTTTTATCGGGCTGCACTTTTTCTCTCCTGTGGACAAAATGATGCTCGTGGAAATCATTATGGGCAAGCAAACCTCGCCCGAGGCTTTGGCTTTGTGTATTGATTATGTAAAGAAAATCAAGAAAACGCCTATCGTGGTAAACGACTCGCGCGGTTTTTATACCTCGCGCTGCTTTGGTACTTATACCTCCGAGGGCATCACGCTGCTGTCGGAAGGGGTAGCACCGGCCTTGATTGAAAATGCCGGAAAGGCCGCCGGAATGCCCGTAGGTGCTTTGGACGTGTCTGATGCCGTGGCCTTGGACTTGATGTACAAGATTATGGTGCAAACCGAAAAAGATACCGGACTGAAAGTAACCGATACGCCTGATGGCAAGGTGGTGAAAAAATTTGTAGAGGAGCTGGGGCGCGTGGGCAAGCGCGAGAAGGCGGGCTTCTACGAATATCCCGAAGACAGCCCCAAAAAGCTGTGGTCAGGCCTTTCGGAGCATTTCAAACCTTTGGCAGCGCAGCCTTCCCTCGAAGAGGTGAAAAAGCGCCTGCTCTACAGGCAAGCCATCGAGGCAGTAAAATGCTTTGAAGAAGGCGTGGTAACGAATGTGAGAGATGCCGACTTGGGTTCTATACTGGCTTGGGGCTTCCCGCCTTATACCGGAGGGATTCTGTCCTTTATAGATTATGTGGGCATTGAGCGCTTTGTGCAAGAGGCCGACCGTTTGGCCGATGCCTACGGGGAGCGCTTCCGCCCCACAGCCAAGCTGCGGGAAATGGCCGCTCAAAAGCGGGGTTTTCACGCATAGTGAAGCACCGATAGCGTCCTGTCAGGTTTGCAAAGCCCGACAGGACGCTTTATTTATAATTGTATTTTTTATTCGCCGTGTCAGGTGTTTTTTCACCTGACAATCCTCTGGCTTTGTGCTTATTTGCCAAAGAAGGAAGCTGCGTGTGAAAATACAAAAAAGCTATATTTTTGTATGTAGGCTTTCTGCTCCTATCAAAGCCTTTGTGTTTGGTGTCGCTTCGCTCAAACACCAAACACGGCAGGAAAAGGTTGTGGAACACCTGACACGGCGGAAAAAAATTCTTTTACAGTTAGGAGCGTTAGTATTGAATCTGCCACAACGCCTGGCA
>DAIQNQ010000044.1:6187-18895 GCA_036788275.1 Thermonemataceae bacterium | reverse complement strand
AGCACTTTTTGCCTTTGTATTGGTGTATTTCTTGGAGCGCTTGGGCGAGAAGAAATTGGTTTAGTGGAATAGCTCTCTCGCAAAGGCGCAATTTTTCGAGAAACCTTCTCTGCGACTTGGCGTGAAAAATCTCAATTAAATATTTTTGCGTGAGAAGCTGTATTGCAGGTTCTCGAAGAGCCACACGATGCCCACAAACAATAAAAGCAGGCTGTTTTGTGCCAAAAAGTTCAGCCAAGAGGCTTCAAAATGAAGCTTTTCGCGCAACCCCACCAAAGCGCAAGCCAAGAGCAAGTAAGCAAGGTCTTGCCCCAAAAAGTAGGGGATAGGAAAATGTTTTTGTCCCCAATAATAGCACAAGGCCGACATCAGCGTATAAGTAAGCACCAAAGAAAAAGCCACCCCCTCGATGCCCCAAAAAGGTACTAACACCAAATTGCTGACAATGGTGATGCCTGCCCCAATGAAAGAGAGGTAAGTGCCGTATTCGGTCTTGTCGCTCAATTTGAACCAAATCGTCAGGTTGAAATAAATGCCCACCAGCAAATTTCCCAAAAGCGCAAAAGGCACTACACTTAGTCCGGCGTAATACTCCGGGTTGCGCACGAGCAGGTATTTGAGCCAATCGAGATTGGTACACACCCCAATAAAAATGACACATCCGGCAATGATAAACCAGTGCATTGCTTTGGCAAAGAGCAGGGGCGAGTTTTTGTCTGCCGCCTTAGAAAAGAAAAAAGGCTCTGCCGCATAGCGATAGGCCTGCACCACCAGCAGCATAAACACCGCAAACTTGATACAGGCATTATATACGCCCAGCATGTATTGTTGCACGGTCTTGCCCTCCGGCACTAAGGAGGCTATTTGCGGGTAAAGGCTGTCGGGCATGTAGTATTTGATGAAATAAAAATCGCTCATCAGGTTGATTTGTCCTGCCAGCCCCATCAGTACCAGCGGATAAGCATAGCGCAGCATGGGCCTGAGCAATGCTGGCTGCCATACAAAGCGGTAGCGCCGCAAAGCAGGCCAAAGAATCAATATCAGGCAGGCATTGGCCAAGAGATTGGCCAGAAACACATAGCCTTCTTTCCACTCCGGTATATAAATAGCAGCGATGAAATTTTTCCAATCGGGCAGGTAAGCACCTTCGTAAATAGATTTGCAAAAAAGGAGGAAGAAGAGGTTGAGTCCGATATTCAACCCAATATTAAAAAGCTTGGCCAAGGCAAACTGCTTCGCCTTTTTTTGCCAGCGCAACTGCGCAAAAGGAATCGCCAAGAAGGCATCAATGGCAATGATGGCAGCCAACCAGTAGAGGTAAATCTCGCGCCCCTCGTATTGCAAGGCTTGCATCAGCGGCGCAGCCAAAAGCACCAAAAGTACCGAAAAGGCAAGACTCAATACCAAAATAAAAGTACAGGCTTGGTTGAATACCCGCCCTTCGGCTTCTTTAGAAGCAAAGCGAAAGTAGGTGGTTTCGAGGCTGAAAGTATAAAGAATATTCAGCAGCGCCACCCAAGCGTACATTTCACGTATTACGCCGTATTCTACGGGGTCTAAAATACCCTTGGTGGTATAAAGCGGCACCAGCAGGTAATTGACCATGCGCCCCAGAATATTGCTAATGCCGTACCAAGCCGTATCTCCGGCGAGTCTTTTGAGAGGGTTCATCGCTAAGCAGCAGGTGCAGACAAAAGCTGCCTGCACCCACTATTTGTTTATACTGAAAATTATTTGGTTTTATTCCCCCTCCTTCCTAAGGAGGGGTTAGGGGTGGTTTTTATGAGCTTTTCTCTACAAAACCACTTTGTTTTGGGTATATCATCAATCAGAAAATACTATTTGCCTGTAAACTGCGGATTGCGCTTCTCCATAAAAGCCTGCGTACCTTCCTTAAAGTCTTCTGTCTTGGTGGACATACGGAAGTTGTTGGCTTCGGTTTGGTAGCCGGTTTCTTGGCTATTGTAGGCGGCGTTTACGGCGGCAATGACCAGCCCAATGGCTGCCGGACTGTTTTTGAGGATGCGCCCGAGCAGCTCTTTGGCGGCAGGCAGCAGGGCTTCGTGGCTTTCTACCAAGGAGTTGAGCAAGCCGAGCTTCAGGGCGGTGTCGGCATCTATCATATCGCCTGTGAGCATCAGCTCCAAGGCCTTGGTTTTGCCGATAAGCTGCGGCAGGCGCTGTGTGCCGCCGTAGCCCGGAATGGTGCCGAGCTTCACTTCGGGCTGGCCAAACTTGGCATTGGGGGTGGCGATACGCAGGTGGCAGGCCATCGCCAGCTCGCAGCCGCCGCCAAGGGCGAAACCGTTGATGGCGGCCACTACGGGCTTGTAGCAGTTTTCAATAAGAGCGAATATTTCTTGGCCATTTTCGGCAAATTTTCTGGCTGAAAGCTCATTCAGTTCGGCAATCTCGCTGATGTCGGCACCAGCCACAAAAGCTTTTTGCCCTGCACCAGTAATGATAATTCCCTGAATAGCAGGGTCGTCGTAAGCCCTCTGCATGGCCTCGCGTATTTCTTCGAGGGTCTGGGCATTGAGGGCATTGTACTTGTCTTCACGATTGATGGTAATCGTCAAGATGCTTTCTTCTATCGTCAGGCGTATATTTTTCAATCCAAGCATGGGGCTGTGTTTATGTTGAAGTATCAAAGTTAGCACTTGGCCAAAAAACTAAAAAATAATTGGAAGATTTTCCTTGGGATAGGTTTGTTTTTACACCGAAAGATTGGAAAAAGTACGCTGAGCGGACATTCTTATACTCAAACGAAAGTGGTTTTGTACAAATGAAAAATAAATCATTGAAAATCAGAGAAATCAATCAAGGAAATCCTGAAAATCAATTTAATCTTGGTATAAAAACAGCCTTGGGCACAGAGGCTACAAGGCTGTGAAGAGGGTTGAAGCTTGCTTATTTAGGTTCTAAGTAGGCAAATGGAATAATTACTTCTTCCAAAGAAACGCCCCCGTGTTGGAAGGTGTCTTTGTAGTATTGCACATAATAATTGTAATTGTTGGGGTAGGCAAAGAAGTAATCTTCCAAAGCGAATACATAAGCTGTGGAGATATTGGGGCGCGGCAAGAAGATGTCCTCAGGCTTGCGTACGGTAAAGACATTGTTGTCTTCAAAGCTCAGGTTTTTACCTTGCTTGTAGCGCAGGTTGGTGTTTACGCTTTTATCACCAATAATTTTGAGAGGCTTGCGTGTGCGAATGGTGCCGTGGTCGGTAGTAATGACCAGCGGAATTTTCTGCTCGCTTAGGCGCTTGATAAGCTCCAGCAGCGGTGAATGCACAAACCAGGACTTGGTGAGGGAGCGGTAGGCAGCCTCGTCGGCGGCCAGCTCGCGAATCATCTGCATATCGGTACGGGCATGCGAGAGCATGTCCACGAAGTTGTAAACAACAGCATTGAGCTGATTGTCGAGGAGATTCTTGAAGTTGTCGAGCAGACCTTTGCCTTGCTGGTTGGTAATGATTTTATGATAAGACATCTTGATTTGCGAAAGCCCGCTTTTATCCAGCTGGTTTCTCAAAAATTCCTCTTCGTGGAGATTTTTGCCTTCGTCATCGTTGTCGTCCACCCAGAGGTCGGGTTGTCTTTTGGCCATTTCGGAGGGCATCATACCCGAAAAGATGGCATTGCGGGCATAGGCCGTAGTAGTGGGCAAGATAGAGTAGAAGGGGGTTTCTTCTACCACATCAAAATACTCGGCAATGATAGGCTCAATAGATTTCCACTGGTCGTAGCGGAGGTTGTCTATCAAGATAAAAAACATCTTCTTGCCTTCTTTGAGAATAGGAAATACTTTCTGACGCATCAGCTGATGCGAGAGAATCGGCTTGTCGGCTTTGGGTTCGTTGAGCCAATCAGCGTAGTTATCTACAATAAACTTAGAGAAATTGCTGTTGGCCTCACTTTTTTGCATTTCGAGTACCTCCGCCATGCTCTTGTCTTCGGTGTTTTCGATGGCCAGCTCCCAATACACCAGCTTGCGGTAGATGTCGGCCCATTCTTTATGGTCTATATCGTCGTTATAGGCCATAGTAATGTTGCGGAAGTCTTGCTGGTAGCCCAGATTGGTTTTTTCGGAGACCAAACGCTTGTTGTCGAGGATTTTCTTTACCGAAGAGAGAATCTGCATAGGGTTGATGGGCTTGAGCAGGTAGTCGGCGATATTGGCACCGATAGCATCTTCCATGATATGTTCTTCTTCGCTTTTGGTAATCATAATCACCGGAATATTCGGCTTGATGGCTTTCATCTGTGCCAAGGTTTCGAGGCCTGTCATGCCGGGCATGTTTTCATCAAGGAATACGATATCGAAGTTGTTTTCTTGAAATTTTTCAAGAGCATCGGCACCGCTGTTTACGGGCATTACGTCGTAGCCCTTATTGTTGAGAAAGAGAATGTGAGGCTTGAGGAGGTCTATCTCATCGTCGGCCCATAGAATTTGGTATTTTTGCATAAATCAAAACGGCTTTGGGGTTTTCTCTAAAGTACAAGTAAAAGTTGGTGTAGAGCTGCTTTCAAATAAAAAAAGTTTGTGGTGAATGGTCAATCCCTTGACACCTCTAAAAGTACTCATTTCTCTTGGATAAAGAACGCAGCAAGCAGCTAAAAGTTCGGCGGCTGCGGCTTTGGTGCTTGGCTTTTGGGCAGAAGAGGCTTTGAACTTGTGTATTCAATAAAAAACCGATACATTCGTTTTGCCAATAAGCGACCCGCACTTTATTCTGATACTTCCCTGCCATGACCAACAAAAAGAAAATCATCAACGACCCTGTCCATGGTTTTATCACGATACCCAGCCCACTGATTTACGACATCATCGCCCATCCCTATTTCCAGCGTTTGCGGCGTATCAGGCAGCTGGGGCTTACGGATATGGTGTATCCCGGCGCTTTGCATACGCGCTTTCATCATGCTTTAGGAGCGATGCACCTGATGGGGCGCGCCTTGGAGATATTACGTAGCAAAGGGCATTTTATTTCATCGGAGGAGCAAGAAGCTGCCCAAATCGCCATCTTGCTGCACGACATCGGCCACGGCCCTTTTTCGCATGCACTTGAAAGCACCATTTTGCGCAATGTACCCCACGAGGCACTCTCGCGCTTGCTTATGGAAGCGCTCAATGAGCATTTTGGGGGTGGGCTGGCCTTGGCCATACAGATGTTTTCGGGGACTTACGAGCGCCCTTTTTTTCATCAGCTCATTTCCAGCCAGCTCGATATGGACCGCCTCGACTACTTGCAGCGCGATTGCTTTTTTACGGGTGTACTCGAAGGCACCATCGGCGCAGAGCGCATCTTGAAAATGCTCGAAATCCACGAAAACCGCTTGGTGGTAGAAGAAAAAGGGATTTATAGCATCGAAAGCTTCCTCACAGCTCGCCGCCTGATGTACTGGCAGGTGTATTTGCACAAAACCACCATCAGCGCCGAGAAGATGATTATTCAAATCATCAGGCGCGCGAGGTATGTATGGCAGCAAGGCGGGGAGATTTTTGCCTCGCCCAGCCTGCGGGTTTTTATGGAGCAGGAGTTACATTTGGCTGATTTTCGCAGCCAGCCTTCTTATTTGCAGGCTTTTGCCAACCTCGACGACTTCGACCTCTGGGGCGCTATCAAGATATGGGCGGCGCATCCCGACAAAATCTTGGCTGAGCTTTGTCGAATGCTCTTGGAAAGAAGACTTTTCAAAATAGTCCTCTCCAAAGAGCCTTTTGAGCCGGCATGGGTAGAAGAAAAAAAGGCCGCTCTTTGTCAAGAGGCTGCGCTACAAGGCGAAGACTGGCGCTACTTTTTGGTAGAAGGCCATACCGAGAATGCCGCCTATCAGGAGCAGGCTTCTCAAATTCTTATCAAAACCAAGCAACAAAGCATCTTGGACATTGCCGAGGCCTCCGACCTGCCCAACATCAAGGCGCTCACGAAAATTGTCAAAAAATATTATGTTTGTTGGGCACAGCACTTATCTTTGTGAGTACGAAAATACGCCGCCTACGCCAAACGCGGTATTGCTTTAAAAATAATGCCTTATGGAATTTAGTGTACAGCAAATTGCTCATCTCTTAGGAGGTACCGTGCAAGGAGATGCCAGCCAAAGCATACGACAGCTTGCCAAAATACAAGAAGCAGAAGCCGGAAGCATCGCTTTTTTGGCCAACCCTAAATACGAAGCCTATATTTATACTACCAAGGCTACTGCCGTTATTGTAAATGAAGACTTTGAGCCGCGCCAGCCCCTTGCCTGTTCGCTTATCTTGGTAAAAGATGCTTATACGGCTTTCTCCACCTTGCTCGAAGAGTACCAAAAAGCCCTCTTGATGAGTAAAAAAGGCATTGAGCAACCCAGCTTTGTGGCGGCTTCGGCCACCGTAGAAGAAGGCGTATATGTGGGGGCTTTCAGCTATATCGGCGAAAATACCCGCCTTGCTGCCAACAGCAAGGTATATCCGCAGTGCTATATCGGCGACAATGTGCGCATTGGGCAAAATACAGTGATTTATGCAGGTGTAAAAATATATGCCAACACTGTTATTGGCGACCATTGTACGGTACACTCAGGTGCTGTGATTGGCAGCGATGGCTTTGGCTTTGCGCCCCAAGAAGACGGTAGCTACAAGGCCATTCCCCAAATAGGCAATGTGATACTCGAAGACCACGTGAGTATTGGGGCCAATACCGTGATAGATTGTGCCACCATGGGCAGTACTATTATTCGTCAAGGGGCAAAATTAGACAACTTGATACAGGTAGCACACAACGTGGTGATTGGCGAAAATACCGTTATTGCTGCCCAAACAGGCATCTCCGGCTCTACTGAAATAGGCAAGGGCTGCATGATAGGCGGCCAAGTGGGCTTTGCAGGGCATCTCAAGATTGCCGAGCGCACCTACATAGGCGCACAGGCAGGTGTAGGTACTAATACGCGTGCAGGCGAGCAGCTCCAAGGCTCTCCGGCTTTTGAGCTGAGAACCTTTCAGCGCGCCAGTATTCTTTTCAGAAAACTTCCCGACTTATACAGAAAGTTAGATGAACTTGAAAAAAAATTATAAATTTGTCGGAAAGTTATAAATCAAGATTTTTTATAGACTCAGACGATTGAGTAGCTCATGAATATTAAGCAACACACCATTCGGAAAGCAGTATCACTCACAGGAGTAGGCTTGCATACAGGCCAATCCGCAACGATGACCTTTCTGCCCGCAAAAGCCCACCACGGCTACAAGTTTCAGCGCATAGACCTCGAAGGCAGCCCTACCATTGATGCCGACGTGGACTTGGTAGTAGATACCTCCCGAGGTACTACCCTTGAGCAAAACGGCGCACGCGTACATACCGTAGAGCACGTACTGGCTGCTTTGGTAGGTTTGCAAATAGATAACTGCCTCATTCAGCTCGATGGGCCTGAGCCGCCTATCGCTGATGGTAGCTCTATCAAGTTTATTGAACTGCTCGAAGATGCCGGATTGGAAGAGCAAAATGCTCTGCGAGATTTTTATGAGGTCAAAGAAACGATTATTTATCGTAATGAAGATACCAACGTGGAGCTGATGGCACAGCCTCTTAATGGTTATCGCCTTACCGTGATGGTGGACTATAACTCGCCTGTACTCGGTAGCCAGCATGCCAGTTTGCATCATATTTCAGATTTTAAGCAAGAGATAGCCGCTTGTCGCACTTTTTGCTTTCTCCACGAGCTGGAAATGCTCCACAAAGCAGGCCTTATCAAAGGGGGCAACCTCGACAATGCCATCGTGATTGTGGACAGGGCAGTAGATGAAGCCGAGCTTGCCGGAATTGCCGCCATGCTGGGCAGGCCTAAAGTAGAAGTAAAAAAAGAAGGTGTACTTAATAATTTGGAGCTGCACTTCAAGAATGAGCCTGCTCGCCACAAGCTGTTGGACTTGGTAGGCGACCTTGCCTTGGTAGGCCGCCCGCTCAAAGCCCAAATCTTTGGCAGCCGCCCCGGTCATGCCTCCAATGTGGCTTTGGCCAAGAAAATTAAAGCCCAAATACAGCGCTCCCAAGACAGTGAAAGTTTTTATTATCATCCCAACTTGCCTACGGTGCTCGATTCGGTAGCCATTACCAAAATGCTCCCGCATCGTTTTCCTTTCTTGCTGGTGGATAGAATCTTCCATCTAAACGAAACCTCTGTGGCGGGCATGAAAAACCTGACCTCCAACGAGGCCTTTTTCGTAGGGCATTTTCCCGACAATCCTGTGATGCCCGGTGTATTGCAGATAGAAGGGCTTGCACAAACAGGCGGTATCTTGGCGCTCAGCACCGTGCCCGACCCCGAAAACTATTGGACGTATTTTTTGCGTATTGACAACTGCCGCTTCCGCAAAATGGTAGTACCCGGCGATACCATCGTGTATCGTTGCAAGCTTTTAGTACCCATCAAGCGTGGCATCGTGAAGATGGAAGGCCAAGCCTTCGTAAATGGCGAAATAGTTTGTGCAGCAGAAATGACCGCCAGTATTGTTAGAAAAGATAGCTAACCCTCCTCATGATAAGTAACTTAGCATACATACATCCTCAAGCCAAAATTGGTAAAAACGTTACCATTGGCCCTTTCTGTTCTGTAGATGCCGATGTGGAAATTGGGGATAACACTTGGATAGGCTCCAACGTAAGCATTATGGACGGTGCGCGCATCGGTCAAGAATGTCGTATTTTTCCCGGGGCAGTGATTTCGGCCATCCCACAAGACCTGAAGTTTGAAGGCGAGATGACCTACACCGTCATAGGCGACCGAAGCACTATTCGCGAATGTGCCACCATCAATAGAGGTACCAAGGCCAGTGGCAAAACGGTTATCGGTAAGGAAGCCTTGCTGATGGCTTATGTACATGTAGCCCACGACTGCTACATCGGCAACAACTGTATTTTGGTGAATGCCGTACAAATGGCCGGCCACGTGGTGATGGAAGATTTTGCCATTGTAGGAGGCACCAGCGCGGTACATCAGTTTTCGCGCATTGGCGCGCATGCCATGGTGTCGGGTGGCTCGCTTATCCGTAAAGATGTACCTCCCTTCGTAAAAGCAGGTCGTGAGCCCCTTACTTTTGTGGGTATCAACTCCTTGGGGCTGCGCAGAAGAGGTTTTAGCAATGACAAGATCATACAGATTCAAGATATTTACAGAATCCTTTTTCAAAAAGGATACAACAATACAGATGCACTCGGTATCATCGAAGCTGAGCTGCCCGACTCGCAAGAGCGCAGGCACATTGTGGACTTTGTGAAGGCTTCGGAAAGAGGTATTATTCGAGGTGGCGGCAGCCTTAGCAAAGAAAACAGCACGGGGAAGTTCAATGATGACTTCTGAAAACTACATTGCCTTAGAACAATTGGGCAAAAAATTTAATTATGAGTGGATATTCCGTGGCCTGTCTCATCGCTTCGAGCAGGGGCAAGCCACGGCCATTACCGGTGCCAATGGCAGCGGTAAATCCACTCTCCTACAAGTAATAGCAGGCTCTATTCCGGCCAGCGAAGGCCAAGTGGTCTATTACACACAAGGCAAAGCCGTAGAAGAGGCCTCTATACATCGGCAAGTGGCTTGGGCTGCTCCGGCGATGGAGTTGATAGAAGAACTGAGCGCTTGGGAGCTGCTGCACTTTCAGGCGGGCTTTCGCCCTTGGCAGGCAGGGCTTTCGGCGGCCTTGATTATCGAAAAGCTGCGCCTTTCTCAGGCCAAAGACAAGCCTATCAAGTTTTACTCTTCGGGAATGAAGCAGCGCCTCAAATTGGGACTGGCCTTTTATGCTGATACGCCGGCCTTGCTCCTCGATGAGCCTTGCTCCAATTTAGATGCACAAAATACGGCTTGGTACCAAGAAGAAGTACAAGCACAACTCGCCACACGCATCGTAATTATTAGCTCCAACCAGCCTGAAGAATACCATTTTTGTAAAAATATTATTCAGATAGCCTAAAAGCAATCCCCAAAGCTTATGACAACCTCTCCCCAAACCAGCGCTACATTGCTACAAAAAACTTGGCCGCACCTTTTGGTGCTTTTGGCTTTTTTGGTGATTTCCTTTGCCTATTTTTCGCCTGTACTCCAGCAAAAAGAGCTGTATCAACACGATGTAAAGATGGCCGAAGGCATGGCTAAAGCCAACAAAGACCATCATCAGAAAAATAAGACCTTGGCACTCTGGACACCCACCATGTTTGCGGGCATGCCTGCTTATATGATTTATATGGACTATCCGGCCAGCTTCTCTACCCACATAGGGCGCGCCTTGGTCAATGCGCTGCCGGAGCCTGTAAACCTGCTTTTTTTGTATTTGCTGGGAGCTTATGTAGGCTTGGTGCTTTTGGGTTGTAGTCCGGGAGTGGCTGCTATTGGGGCAGTGGCTTATGCTTTTAGCGCTTATAATATCATCAATATCGGGGCAGGCCATATCTCCAAAACCATTGCCGTGGCTACGGCTCCTCCTTTTGTAGCGGCGGTATTGCTTACTTTTCAGGGGCGCTATTGGTGGGGTGGTGCGCTTGCAGCCTTTTTTGCGGCGGTGCATCAATACAGCAATTTTATTCAGATGTCTTATTACTTGGTTTTGGCACTCTTGATTGTGGCGGTGATGGAACTGGTACGCAGCATTCGCGAAAAGCAAGTGAAACGCTGGTTGCAAGCAGTAGGCATTTTGGCAGTAGCAGGTATTTTGAGTGTGGCTACGCATACCTCTCGCTATTGGGTAAATTATGAATATGCAGCCGAGACGATTCGTGGAAAATCGGAGTTGAGTGATAGTCCGGCCAATTTATTAGGGAATAAAACTGAAGAAGCACAAGCCAAGCCTCCCAAAGAGGGGCTGAACAAAGACTATGCTTTCCAGTGGAGTTACGGCAAGGCTGAAAGCTTAAATTTCTTGATACCCAACTTAATGGGAGGAGGCTCTTCTACAAGCTTTGGTGACGATTCCGAGATGATGCGCGTGGTATCGCGTGCCAGCGGGCAGTTTCAGATGAGCGCCCAAGACTTTTACTATACTATGGCAGGCAATGGCCTGATTCCGGGTGCTTATTGGGGCGACCAGCCGGGCACAGGTGGCCCTGCTTATATGGGCGCATTACTACTTTTCTTGGCAGTATTTTGCTTTTTGATAAGCAAAAATCACCTCAAATGGTGGGCTTTGGGCACGGCCTTGCTCTTTATGATGCTCGCTTGGGGCAGCAACTGGGCTTGGTTCAATTACTTTTTGTTTGATTATTTCCCTTTGTTCAATAAGTTTAGAGCCGTAACGATGGTGCTTTCTATCCTGCCTTTGGCTTGGATAGTGATTGTGGGCTTGGGGCTGCAAGAGCTGTCGCTTTGGGCACAGCAAGAAGCAGCGGCCAAGGCAGCCTCACAAAAGTTTTTGCTCCGCCAGCTCCGCAATGCGGCCTTGGGTGTAGGAGGATTGGTATTGTTGATGGCGCTGCTGGGTGGTTTTTTCTTTGATTTTTCTAATGAATACGACCAGCAAATTGCCAATGCCTTGCAGCAGGCTACCGGAAGCGAGCAGCTTTCCAACGAATTGCTTTATGCTGCCCAGCAAGACCGCGCCGACCTGATGCGTGCCGATGCTTGGCGCAGCTTGTTCTTTATCGTCTTGGGCGCATTGTCCTTGTGGGCTTTGCTGCTGGGGCGTGTGTCGTGGACGGTATTTGTGTGGCTGACGGCGGTGCTGGTATTGGCCGACCTTTGGCTGGTGGACAAGCGCTATCTGAATGATGAGCAGTTTGTACGCAAAAGCCAAGCAGCTATCAAAAAAACGGCAGCCGATGAGCAGATTTTGCGTGATACGACCTATTATCGTGTATTAAATCTTACGGTAAGTCCCTTCAACGATGCGACTACTTCGTATTATCATCACTCCGTAGGAGGTTATCACGCGGCCAAATTGCGTCGCTACCAAGACCTAATAGAGGCACACATCTCTCGCAATAATACCGAGGTGCTCCACATGCTCAACACAAAATATATAGTAGTAAGCGACCGAGAGGGTAAAGGCGTACAAGTGCAAGAGAATCCTCTGGCTTTGGGAGCAGCTTGGTTGGTGCAAGATTGGCGCTTGGTGCCCAATGCTGATGAAGAGCTGAAAGCGCTGCAAAGCTTTGAAGCAGCCAAGATTGCTATTATAGACGAGCAGTTTAAGGAGCAATTGGCAGGACTGTCGCCTCAAAATAACAATGAAGACCGCATCGCCTTGTTGCAACGCTCGCCCGATATGATGCGCTATGAGACGCAAACAGCAGCGCCTCGCTTGGCGGTATTTTCGGAGATATACTATGACAAGGGCTGGCAAGCTTATGTAGATGGTAAAGAAGTACCGTATTTGCGCGCCAACTATGTGCTCAGAGGCTTGGTAGTACCAGCAGGCAAGCACCAAATAGAGTTCCGATTTGAGCCTGCATCCTATTATCAAGGGGAGAAGATTACGCTGGCAGCTTCGGTGCTGTGGCTGTTGTGGATAGGCCTGGGGCTTTTTGTACATTTTCGTAAGCGATAATTTTTCACGCCAAGTCGGAGAGTTGCAGAGAGGGTTTTCTAAAAGCTTTGCGTCTTTGCATCTTTGCGAGAGATGATTTTTGCACTCCAAGTCGGAGAGTTGCAGAGAGGGTTTTCTAAAAGCTTTGCGCCTTTGCGTCTTTGCGAGAGATGATTTTTGCACTCCAAGTCGGAGAGTTGCAGAGAGGGTTTT
>DAIQNQ010000044.1:2439-6087 GCA_036788275.1 Thermonemataceae bacterium | reverse complement strand
TCTTTGCGAGAGATGATTTTTGCACTCCAAGTCGGAGAGTTGCAGAGAGGGTTTTCTAAAAGCTTTGCGCCTTTGCGTCTTTGCGAGAGATGTTTTTCACGCCAAGCCGCAGAGAGATTAACTGATGATAATAACAACTAAATTTTTGAATTATGCAAGAAAATGAAATTTCAAAAATTATCGTCAATGCCTGTTTTGAAATTCATACTTCACTCGGCCCCGGCCTTTTGGAGTCTGTATATGAAGAAATACTGAATTATGAACTTACGAAACAAGGTTTGATGGTGGAAAGGCAAAAGGGGATTCCCGTATTTTATGATAATCTGAAAATGGATTTGGGCTTTAGAGCCGACCTGATTGTCAATAGCAAGGTAATCGTTGAGATTAAGTCTGTGGAGGCCATTGCTCCGGTGCATCAAAAGCAGCTCTTGACCTATCTGAAAGTTACCGGATACAAGCTTGGGCTTTTGGTGAACTTTAACGATAGTTTGATTAAAAATGGAATACAAAGAATCGTGAATAATCTATAAATTTTTGCAATTTTGCAAGGGATGTTTTTCACGCCAAGTCGCAGAGTCGCAGAGGGGGTTTTCCAAAACTTTGCGTCTTTGCGAGAGATAATCTTTCACGCCAAGGCGCGGGGAAGGGTTTCCAAAATTTTACATCTTTGCCAGACTTTATTAAAATCATATAACTTTTATGACACAAGCTTATTCTTTTGAAAACACACGTGCTCAGGCACAGTATCTCGACCAAAACGACCCATTGCGCCATTTCAGAGAGCGCTTTCATATACCCCAACACGAAGGCCAAGACGTAATCTACCTTTGTGGCAACTCGCTGGGCTTGCAACCCAAAACTGCTCGTAGCTATATAGAAGCTGAAATGCTCAAATGGCAAGAACGTGCCGTAGAAGGGCATTTTGAAGGCAATACCCGCTGGTACGATTATCATAAAGCATTGAAGCCTACCTTGGCGCATATTGTAGGAGCTTTGCCGGAGGAGGTGGTGATTATGAACAATCTTACTTCTAATCTACACTTCATGCTGGTGAGTTTTTATCAGCCTAAAGGCAAAAGAACCAAGGTATTGATGGAAGCAGGGGCTTTTCCCTCCGACCAGTACGCTCTCGAAACGCATCTTCAAGTGCGTGGTATTGACCCTGCGCTCAATATCGTGGAGCTGTCGCCGCAAACAGGCGCACATACCTTGCGCACCGAAGACATTCTCCAAGCGATAGAGCAAATAGGCGACGAGTTGGCTTTGGTGATGTTTGGAGGGATTAACTACTACACAGGGCAGGTTTTTGACATGGCGGCCATTACGCAGAAAGCCCATGCCGTAGGGGCTATGGCAGGTTTCGATTTGGCACATGCCGCTGGCAATATTGAACTAAAGCTCCACGATTGGCAAGTGGATTTTGCCGTGTGGTGTTCTTACAAATACCTCAATTCCAGTCCCGGAGGGGTAGCAGGCGCATTTGTACACCAAAAGCATCATCAAAGCAAGCTGCCTCGCTTTGCAGGCTGGTGGGGGCATGACGAACAAGAGCGCTTTTTGATGAAAAAAGGCTTTGTACCTATGCAGGGTGCCGATGGTTGGCAGCTGGCCAATGAGCCTATCTTACTGATGGCGGCACACAAGGCGGCTTTAGAGATTTTTGCAGAGGCAGGTATGCCTGCCTTGCTCCAAAAGAGCCGACAGCTCACGGCTTGGTTTGAGTATTTGCTTCGAGAAAACTGTGCCGATACCATTACGATTATCACACCTGCCGCTCCTGAGCAGCGCGGTTGCCAACTTTCGCTCTTGGCAAAGGAGCAGGGCAAAGAGCTTTTTAACAATTTAGTAAAACACAGAATCATTGGTGATTGGCGCGAACCCAATGTGATTCGCCTTGCCCCAACACCCCTCTACAATACTTTTGAGGAAATATACGAAGTAGTAAGCCATCTCCAAAATCTGGCATAAACGCCTTGTGTTAATAAAATGTTACTCTAATTTTAGCATACTTGGTCAAACATAAAGAATCGTTAATTTTCAGGTAAGCATCATATAACAATCAATGTATAGCTTTGCACCATCATTTATAGCAACTATATATTTTTATATGCAACGAATTCTCGCGATTCTTCTCTTCTTTTTCAGCTCCTTTACTGCCATTGCCCAAAACGGTATCTTACGTGGCAATATAAGCGATGCTGCAACAAAAGAACCTATGATTGGTGCTACGGTTATCTTGGAGGGAACTTCCTTAGGAGCAGCTGTAGATGTGGACGGTAATTTTGAAATCACCAATGTGCCTGCCGGAAAGTACAACCTGATTATTTCGGCGGTAGGTTATAGTTCCAAAAAAGTAGAAGGCGTGGAGGTCTTCGCCGGAAAAGCAACTACTATTAGTACCGATCTTCAAGAAGATGTAAATCAACTTGGCGAAGTAACCATCGTGGCAGCTAAGGAAACCAACACCGTGGTATCGGTACTTCGTGAAATCAGAGAAGCAGAGCAGGTAGTGAGTGGAATCTCGGCAGAGCAAATCTCGCTTAGTTTAGACAGAGATGCTGCCCAAGTGGTAAGGCGTATTCCGGGAGTGAAAATCAGTGAATTTGGTTTCATACAAGTACGTGGCTTGCCAGAGCGCTACAACAACGTATTGTTGCACAATGTATTTGCACCTTCGGTAGAAACTGATGTAAAAGCTTTTGCTTTTGATATTGTACCCAGCTCACAGCTCGACCGCATTCTAATTTATAAAAGTCCTGCGGCTGAATTACCCGGAGAGTTTGCCGGAGGAATTGTAAAAGTTTTTACCAAAAGTATCCCTGACAGAAACAGCTTAGAAGTAAATTATAACACACAGTATCGCTTAGGTACAACCTTTAATGAGTTTCAAAATCGCCGCCGTACAGGCTTAGATTTCTTGGGCTTCAATGATGGTACTGATAATTTACCCAGCAGTTTTCCGCCAAGTCTTCGTGCCAATAATATTACAGCAGAGCAATTGGCAGGTTTTGGACGTGAGATTCCCAATACTTGGACTCCCGAAAATCGGAATGCCTTCTTAGACCAGCGTATCAATATTACGGGTGCTTTCCGAACAAACTCAAAAAGCGGCGTAGAGATTGGTAGTATCACTTCGCTTACATATAGCAATAGTTTTACTACTTTTGATATTGCCAGAAGCGACTACAATGCCTTCAATACAACACAAAACACGCCTTCTCCTATTTTTGAAACCCAAGATATGCTTTACACGCAATCTACACGTATAGGGCTTTTGCATAACTGGGCTTTCCGCTTCAATCCCAGAAACTTGGTAGAGATAAAAAACCTTGTGAATCAAAACCTCAACGATCAGTTTACAGACAGGTTTTCGGCAGTATTTGAAAACGGTACACTCCAACAAAACGGCAGCTTTAATAAGGTATATAGAGGTGTATATGCTGCCCAAGTGTTGGGCAAACATGATTTTGGCAGCGATGCACAAAATACCCTCGATTGGGTGGCGGGTTTTAGCCGTGCCACACGTCAGCAGCCTGATTATCGTCGCTTCCGTACAGATGTAAATGAAGGACAATTATCACAAGTATTTGTTCCTGTGGCGCAGTCTCCTAATTTCTTAGGAAACTTCTTCTCTGATATGACAGAAAA
>DAIQNQ010000044.1:0-2339 GCA_036788275.1 Thermonemataceae bacterium | reverse complement strand
AGAGAGCAAGCACCTTTCGCCTTCTATGATTTTGACTTTAACTTCACTTACCAAGGAACTCCTCAGCTACAAACTGCTACTATCCAAAACTTAGACCTACGCTGGGAGCTGTATCCTACCGATGCAGAGGTGATAAGTGTGGGTGCTTTTTACAAGCAGTTTGACAATCCCATCGAAGTACAACTCAACCCTGGTGCCGGTTCGCTGGGTGCCAAGACCTTTGAGTTCCGTAATGCCAATGCCGCTACCTCTTATGGGGTAGAAGTAGAACTGAGAAAGTCTTTGAACTTCCTGGGAGCTTCCAAATTTTTGAAAGACCTTAGCTTGGTAGGAAACGCTGCTTATATTGAGAGCAATGTGGACTTTGGCTCGGGTAGTATCCAACCCGACCGCCCTTTGCAAGGACAAGCCCGCTATATTGCCAATGCAGGACTTTTTTATGACAATCAAGAAAGAGGTCTGCGCATCAACCTGCTCTACAATGTAACAGGCCGCAACATTGTATTTGTAGGCTCGCCCGACCAAGTAGAATATCCTGATATTTATGTAATGCCCCGAAACGTAATAGACCTCACTTTCAGCAAGAGCATTGGCGAGAAGCTGCAGCTTCGTGGCGGCGTAAGCGACCTGCTCAACCAAGAAGTACTCTATCTGCAAGATGGCAACCAAGATGGCAAATTTGATCGCAATGCTGACCAAGCAATTATGCGCTATCGCCCCGGACAGCTCTTTTCTTTGGGCTTCAATTACCTAATTTTCTAAGTGCATTTTCTAACAAACTAATAAACGTTCATTAATCTAACACACAATGAAAAAAAGTTTCTTTTCCAAAAGCTATTGGGCTGTAGCCCTTGGCCTACTGGCAGGTATATCGGCCTGTAAAAAAGACGATAACAATGATGTTACTCCCATTGACGAGCGCGAAGTAGTAGTCGTTAGAGGCGTAATCACGCAAGATGTAACTTGGACAAAAGACAAAGTATATCTTTTGGAAGGTTTTGTACGTGTAGGTACTGATACCGTGGCTACACCTACTTTTACACCTGCTACGCCTACGCTCACTATCGAGCCGGGTACAGTAATTTTGGGAGACAGAGAGTCGAAAGGTACTTTGATTATCCAAAGAGGTGCTAAAATCATTGCCGATGGTACTGCAGCAGAGCCTATCATCATGACTTCAGAAAGAGCTCCCGGAAGAAGAAGAGCCGGAGACTGGGGTGGATTGGTAGTATGTGGCAAAGCCAACAACAACACCGTAAGTGGTGGCGGTGGTTCTGCCGAGTTGGAAGGTGGCTACAGAGCTTTCCATGGTGGCTCTGACGATGATGACAACTCTGGTATCATCCGTTATGTGCGTATTGAGTATGCAGGGATTGCCATCCAGCCTAACCAAGAAGTAAATACGCTTACTATGGGTAGCGTAGGTCGTGGTACTACTATCGAATATGTACAAGCTACTTTTGGCTTGGATGATGCCTTTGAGTGGTTTGGTGGTACAGTAGACTGTAAGTATCTTATCGCTTACAAATGCTTAGATGATGATTATGATGTTGATTTGGGTTATGTAGGCCGCGTACAGTTTGGTTTATCTATCAAAGATCCTCAATTGGCTGACCAGTCTGGCTCTAATGGTTTTGAAGTAGATAACAACGGTGGCGGGACTGCCAATACTCCTGTAACAGGTGGTATCTTCTCCAATATGACTATTATTGGCCCTAAGAATGACAGAGAAACACCTATCTCTCTGCAATATCAAAGTGGTGCACAGCTCAGAAGAGGAAGTGCTTTGAAAATCTACAACTCTTTCTTCACAGGTTATGCTAATGGTATTTTCTTGGATAACAATGGAGCGGTAGCTGTTACACAAAAAGCTGCAGATGGAGAACTCATCCTCAAAGGAAATGTGTTGGCTGGTGTGGACAATTGGGGCGGTAATGGCTTTGGTAGTGTAGGTACAGTATTTGGTCCCGGTACTCTTGCTAATGGAGAGCAGCACCCGAATGCCCCAAGAGGTAGAGATGTAGTAGGTGGTATAGGTAGTTTCTCGAATGGTGCTTATAACTTTACTGATGCACCCGAAGGTATAAATGGACAAACAGCGAGAGAATGGTTCTTGGCAAATAATACTATCTTAAATAAGTGGCAAGATGCAGGAATCAATCCTAACATTTTTGCAGCAACTGTAACTTTCCCTCCTGCTTTATTACCTAATGCAGGTTCTACGCTGCTTTCAGGTGCAGTGTCTTTTGGCACAGCTGAGTTGCCTTCTGCTTTCTTTACTACGGTAAGCTTCAGAGGTGCTTTCGGTACAGAAAACTGGACTACCGGCTGGACTGAAT
>DAIQNQ010000043.1:14722-19420 GCA_036788275.1 Thermonemataceae bacterium | reverse complement strand
CTTATGATTTTGGGATTTTGGTGAGTTGGATAGCCCAAAGCGATGAGGAGCAGCTCAGGGCGCTTTGCTTGCAGTACAAAAACACCTTGGCCACAAGGCAAGTGGGCAATCGCAATCCCTTTGAGCTACCTAAGCGCTTGTGGGAGTTTTTGTTGGATAAAATAGGCTTGGACAAGCAAAAAGCCTGGGCAGCCCTCAGCAAAGCCGAGCTGAATAGGTTGATTAATGTATTGCTCAATGATGCCTACGAGGTGCAAGGCAAAACCACCTTCAAAGAGGAATTTGTAACCTGTGGCGGCCTTAGTTTGGAAGACATAGACATGCGCCGCATGGAAAGCAAGCTGCATTCGGGATTGTTTTTTACGGGCGAGGTGCTTGATATAGACGGTATCACGGGCGGCTTTAACTTTCAGGCAGCTTGGGCTACTGCAATGGCCGCTGCCCGTGCCATCGCCACCTAAGGCTAAGGGCATAAAAAAACCTCTCTTATTTGTTCAGAGAAAAATATTTTTGGCTTCCTTGCCCACCAAAATATTTTCTGTCATATTGCTGAAAAGATGGCAGACTTTGCTATATTGGACTGCTATTTGAACCAGTAGCCATTCATACCTAAAATATACATATATGATGTTTCCTCAAGACGAATTCAAGAAATTTGCCATGAAAGACCAAGGCATCAGCAGCCTTGTACTCGACCAATACGCCAATACCATCACCAACCTCACGCCCAATATCGTAGAAGAGCGCCGTATGAACGCGGCCATCTTGGATGTATTTTCGCGTTTGATGATGGACAGAATCATCTTTTTGGGTGTACCTATCTACGACGATGTGGCCAATATCATCACTGCTCAGTTGCTTTTCTTGCAGTCGGTAGATGCTAAGAAAGATATTATGCTCTATATCAATAGCCCCGGAGGCTCGGTATATGCCGGATTGGGTATTTATGATACCATGCAATTTGTAACGCCCGATGTAGCCACTATCTGCACAGGTTTGGCCGCCTCGATGGGAGCGGTACTGCTGGCCGGAGGCAAAAAAGGCAAAAGAGCTGCTCTGAAGCACGCCCGCGTGATGATTCACCAGCCTATGGGCGGTGCCGGAGGGCAAGCCTCGGACATCGAAATCTCGGCCAAGCAAATTCTGGAGCTGCGCGAAGAGTTGTACGACATTTTGTCGCATCACTCAGGCCAAGAAAAGGCCAAAGTTGCCAAAGACGGAGAGCGCGATTTCTGGATGAAATCGAATGAAGCCATGGAATATGGCCTTATTGATGAGATTCTGATGCGCAAATAAGTGTTTTATTAGGCATAATCAGAGATTCTTATTCAAAAAAGTGCAAATATGCTTGCTTTCAAGTATATTTGCATTTCTTGTTTTCAAAGCCCCATTTGCTTTAAAGCGGGCAGAAGTATTACAATATTGATTTTTTTATCATCATCAAATGAAAGTGGTTTTTTGAAAAGTATTCAGACCACCTTCAGCCTTTCCTCAGAAAGAGGTTAGTGTAAAGATTACATATTTTCAAGTATAACAAACAAGCAAGATGGCTCAAAATCAGCTCAGTTGTTCCTTTTGTGGCAGAACCAAAAAAGACGGTGCTTTTATTATCACAGGAGTAAAAGCCAATATCTGTGAGATATGCGTGATGCAGGCGCATCAAATAGTGCAGGAAGAAATGAAGTCGGTACGCAAGGCAGCTCCACAGAAGTTTAATCTGATGAAGCCACTCGAAATCAAGCAGCACTTAGACCAATTTGTGGTGGGGCAAGATGATGCCAAAAAAGTGCTTTCGGTAGCGGTATATAATCACTACAAGCGCTTGCTCCAAAAAGAAGACAACGAAGAAGTACAAATCGAGAAGTCGAATATCCTGATGGTAGGCAATACCGGTACGGGCAAGACCTTCTTGGCGCGCTCCTTGGCGCAACTGCTGCAAGTGCCTTTCTGTATTGCCGATGCCACCGTAATTACCGAAGCGGGCTATGTGGGCGAAGATGTAGAAACCATCCTTACGCGCCTCTTGCAAGCCGCCGATTATGATGTAAAAGCCGCCGAAAAGGGCATTGTATATATTGATGAAATAGACAAAATCGCCCGCAAAGGCGATAATCCCTCCATTACTCGCGATGTGAGCGGCGAGGGTGTACAGCAAGGCTTGCTCAAACTTTTGGAAGGCTCTGTGGTGAATGTACCGCCCCAAGGAGGCCGCAAGCACCCCGACCAAAAGATGATTGCCGTGAATACCGAAAATATCCTCTTTATCTGTGGAGGTGCTTTCGAGAGCATTGAGCGTATCATCGCCAGCAGGCTCAATACCAATCCGGTGGGCTTCAACCAAGACCAATTCAATATCGTACAAGACCCCAGCGAGCTATTGCAGTTTATCACCGCTCAAGACCTCAAGTCTTTTGGCCTGATACCGGAGCTTATCGGGCGCTTGCCTGTACTCACCTACTTAGAGCCGCTCTCTCGCGAAACCCTGATGCAGATTATGTACAAGCCCAAAAATGCGCTGGTGAAGCAATACAAAAAGCTCTTCAAAATGGAGGGTATTGATGTAAACTTCGAGCAGAGCGGTTTGGAATATATCGTAGAAAAAGCCATCGAGCTAAAGCTGGGCGCACGTGGACTGCGCTCCATCTGCGAGGCCATTATCACGGATGCCATGTTTGAGCTGCCTTCCCAAAAAGACATCAAAACTTTGGAGATAGATGCCGCTTACGCCGCACAGAAGTTTGAAAAGTCGAAATTGGCCAACCTGAAAGTAGCCTAAAATATTACACAAGCGGGGTAGTCTATTGCTATTCCGCTTGATTGCTTATCAACCTTACTTATATTTGCTATGACAAAACATTTGCTTTGGGGGCTTTGTCTCTGGATAGGTGTTGTATTGACTGCGCAAGCACAAAATACCAGCCGCAAAACCGACCTGCAAGGCCTGAATATCCAAGGTGCCGTGCTTTCTTTTGAAGAAACTTGGTACTTGACGGATGCCGCAGGGCAGAGAGGGGCTGTGGACAGAAGAATTGTTTATTATGTCAATGAAAAAGGCTTTTTTACACTCAAAAAAACCTACGATGCCCAAGGAAACTTGACTTTGGAGGAGGAATACATTTTTTCTGCAAATAATGGTGTATTGGAGTGGCGCAGAAGGCAAGCCAATGGCGAAAGAAGTGTCCGTTCGACCATCAGCGCCTACCCAAGCGGCAATTTGAGTATTGCCCATTGGTACAACGACCAAAACCAAGTTACGCTGAAACAAACTTTTCAGGAAGATGATGCCCTCAATATCATCACCCTCAATGAGGCCGATGCCAACAACATCCTGACGGGCGGTTGGAAGTATCAATACAGCCCGCAGCGCCACGTATTGCGTTCATCGCGCTTCGACGAATCTCAAAGAATCACTTATCACACCACTTATCGCTACAACCAGCGCCAAGATATGATAGAAATGCAGAGCCTTGGGGCAGATAGCGGCCAACTGCTCTTTAAAAGCACTTTTCAATATCTCCGCTACGACCAAAAAGGCAACTGGACAAGCCGCAGGGTGAGCGACCAAACCGGCAAGCCCATCAAAATAGAGGAGCGTATCTTTCAATATCGCTAATGCGCTATGGTATTTGCAAGCCTCTCTTTTTTGTGTCTTTTCCTTCCGCTCAATTTACTGCTATACTATACCCTCAAAAAGAGTCTGTACCGCAATCTGCTGCTCACCACTTTCTCTTTGCTTTTTTATGCAATGGGAGAGCCGGTGTGGGTCTTGCTGCTGGTATTTTCGGCGGCGGTGGACTATGGCAATGCCTTCCTGATAGAGCGCTATCGTAATACACCTTTTGCGAAGCTGGGCTTGTGGCTCTCGCTGGCGGTAAATTTGGGGCTGCTTGTTGCCTTTAAGTACAGCGCTTTTATTTATGAAAATATCAACCTGCTTTTGGGCACGGCTTGGGTAGCACCGGCCTTTACACTGCCCATTGGGATTTCTTTTTATACCTTCCAAACCATTTCTTATGCGGTAGATGTGTATCGGGGCGAGGTAGCACCGCAGCGCTCTTTTCTACGTTTTTTGATGTATGTGAGTCTCTATCCACAGCTTATCGCCGGGCCGATTGTGCGCTATGCCCACGTGGCGCAGGAGATAGACCATCGCCGCTTGCGTATCGCCGACATCCACGCGGGTATTCATCGCTTTTGTATCGGGCTTTTCAAGAAGGTATTCATTGCCAATATTGCAGCCGAGTGGGTTTTACGCTATTTGGAGGCGGATTTTACAAACTTGGCTGTGACCGAGGCTTGGTTTGGGCTGCTGATGTTTTCGGTGCAGATTTACTTCGACTTTTCGGGCTATTCCGACATGGCCATCGGTCTGGGAAGAATGTTTGGCTTCCGCTACCAAGAAAACTTCAAATACCCTTATATTGCCCGCTCAGCCACGGAATTTTGGCGGCGCTGGCATATTTCCTTGGGTTCTTTCTTTCGCGATTATGTGTATATCCCACTCGGCGGTAATCGCAAGCATGGGGTGCGCAACTTGCTCATAGTATGGTTTCTGACCGGGCTATGGCACGGAGCCAGTTGGAATTTTGTGCTTTGGGGTTTGTATTTCGGTGTACTGATTTTCTTGGAAAGGGCTTTTTTACAGCGTTGGCTTCAGAAGCTGCCCATGGCCTTTTCGCACTTCTATCTGCTTGGGGC
>DAIQNQ010000043.1:0-14622 GCA_036788275.1 Thermonemataceae bacterium | reverse complement strand
AGCGTTGGCTTCAGAAGCTGCCCATGGCCTTTTCGCACTTCTATCTGCTTGGGGCGGCGGTATTGGGCTGGGCACTTTTTTATTTTACAGATTTTGCAAGGCTTTTTGCTTTTCTAAAGATATTGTTTGGCTTTGGCGAAAATCCGCTCTGGAGCTTTGAGCTGGGCATTGTGCTGCGCGAAAATGTGCTTTGGTTGCTGCTGTCAGCCCTGCTTTGTATGCCTGTATATGTATATGTGGCGCGCTGGTACAATAGGCAGTTGGTAAAAGGGCAAAGGGTGTATTTCTGGACTTTGGCGCTGCTTTTTCAGTATTTGCTCCTCTTGGTGTCGCTCTTGCTTTTGGTGGGCAATAGCTATAATCCCTTTATTTATTATCGTTTTTGAGGTTTCACGCAAAGGCGCGGCTTATTTTACTTCACCTTCTTCTGGGGGCAACTCTTTGAGGCGACCTTGCTCACGGAGCGCTTTGTGGAGCAGGTATTCTATCTGTCCGTTTACACTTCTAAACTCATCTTTTGCCCATTGCTCCAACTTTTCGAGGGTACGGGGGTCTAAGCGCAGCACAAAGGCTTTTTTATTTTCTTTGGCCATAATCATCCATATTTTATGAGGCGCTCTTGCACTGTTGGGTACAAGAACGCCTGAAATCTCAACATTCGTTACTAATACAAGCTGCCGGCATTTACAATCGGCGCAACCGACTTCTCGGCACAAAGCACCACCAGCAAGTTGCTCACCATCGCCGCCTTGCGCTCTTCGTCGAGCGTAACAATTTGCTTTTCGCTGAGCTTTTCCAAGGCCATTTCTACCATACCCACAGCACCTTCTACAATCTTGGTACGTGCTGCCACAATGGCCAAGGCCTGTTGGCGCTGAAGCATGGCGCTGGCAATTTCGGGTGCGTAGGCCAAATGGGCGATGCGTGCTTCAATTACCTTGATACCCGCCATATCCAAGCGCTCCTCCAATTCTTTCTCTAAGAGATGGTTGATTTCCTCGCCGCCGTCTTTCAGGGTGATGGTCGCCGATACGTCGCTGTCTTCAAAGTGGTCGTAAGAGTAGGAGTTGGCCAAGTGGCGAATAGCCGCCTCGCTTTGTACTTCTACATATTTGATATAATCATCTACCGAAAAGGCCGCTTGGGCGGTATCTTCTACCTTCCATACCAATACTGCCCCGATTTCGATGGGATTGCCCACCTTGTCATTTACTTTGATGGTCTTGCTCTCGTAGTTGCGCGCACGCAGGGTGATGGGTTTTTTGGTAAAGAAAGGATTGGCCCAATAAAAACCATTGTCTTTTACTACGCCCACATATTTCCCAAAAAGGGTGATGACGATAGACTCGTTGGGGTTGATGACAAAAAAGCCGAAAAGCAGTGTAAACCAAATTCCTAAGATACCAATACCTACCGATACAGGAAGAAACCAAAAGGAAGCAATGCCTGCCCCCAAAAGCAAGAAACTGAAAAGGAGCATTCCGTATCCTGCGGAAGGCTTAAAAATGATTTCTTGAACTTTCATAGAGATAAAAATTTAGAATGATATTATTTTAATATCATAAAAGTAGCATTTCTAAAAATGCCAAGCAAGCCTTTGGCGAAAAATATTTTCAAAGACAAGCTTCTTTGCTAACTTTGTGCTCCTTGATGATACCAGCATTGTTTTTTATATTAATTGATACGTATGGCCTCCTACCAGTTTTTGAAGATTGAAAAAAAATGGCAACAGTATTGGGAAGAAAAAGAAGTCTATAAAGCCGAAGACCACTCTCCCAAGCCCAAATACTATGTTTTGGATATGTTTCCCTATCCCTCCGGTGCAGGCTTGCACGTAGGGCATCCGCTGGGCTACATTGCCAGCGATGTGATGGCGCGCTACAAGAAGCTCCAAGGCTTCAATGTATTGCATCCGATGGGTTTCGATTCCTTCGGCCTGCCTGCTGAGCAATATGCCATCCAAACGGGGCAGCATCCGGCCATCACTACCGAGGCCAATATCAAACGCTACAAAGAGCAGCTGCGCAATATTGGTTTTGCTTACGATTGGGCGCGAGAAGTACGTACTTCTGAGCCTGCTTACTATAAATGGACACAGTGGATTTTCATACAGCTTTTCAATTCTTGGTATAATCTACAAAGCAACAAGGCCGAGCCTATCGAAAGCCTTGTGGCGCATTTGGAGCAGTACGGTACAGAAAATCTCCAAGCGCATAGCGAAGAAGGAAGCCCCAGTCTGAGCGCTGCCCAGTGGAAGGCCATGGACGAAGCAAAGCGCGAAGAGGTGCTCCAAAAATACCGCTTGGCTTATTTGGAATACATGACTGTAAACTGGTGTCCTGCCTTGGGCACGGTACTGGCCAACGACGAGGTAAAAGACGGTCTTTCTGAAAGAGGTGGCCACCCCGTAGAGCGCAAAGAAATGCTCCAATGGGCGATGCGCATCAGTGCTTACAGCGAGCGCTTGCTGCAAGGCCTCGAAGGCTTGGAGTGGTCGGAGGCTATGAAAGAAATGCAGCGCAATTGGATTGGCAAGTCTATGGGGGCAGAGCTGCGCTTTCAGGTAGAAGACAAAGACTTGGCAATTGAGGTATTTACTACCCGCATAGATACGATTTACGGAGTTACTTTCTTGGCCATTGCGCCCGAAAGCGAAATGGTGGCAGCGCTTACCACACCTGCCCAAGCTCAAGCAGTGGCCGATTATGTACAATGGGCTAAAAATCGCTCCGAGAGAGAGCGTATGAGCGAGGTGAAAACCGTATCGGGCGTATTCAGCGGCAGCTATGCCATCAATTCCTTCAATGGCGAGAAAGTGGCTATTTGGATAGCCGACTATGTGCTGGCAGGCTATGGCACTGGCGCGGTAATGGGCGTGCCTTCTTCTGATGAGCGCGATTTCCGCTTTGCGAAGCATTTCCAGTTGCCGATTGTATGTGTGATAGAAGGCAGCGAGGGCCTCGAAGACCCCACCGAGCTGAAATACGGCAAGATGATTCAATCGGGCTTTTTGAACGGACTCGACACCGATGCGGCCATCGAAAAAGCCATTCAGTTTGTAGAAGAAAAAGGCCTCGGCAAGCGCAAAATCAATTACCGCATGCGCGATGCCATCTTTGCACGCCAGCGCTACTGGGGCGAGCCGATTCCTGTTTTTTATGAAAATGGTCTGCCCAAGGCGCTCCGCTTAGAAGAGCTGCCTTTGGAGCTGCCACAAATAGACAAATACCTGCCTACCGAAAGCGGCGCGCCTCCGCTGGGCAGGGCGCAAAACTGGCACAACAAAGACGGCCACCCGCTGGAGCTGAATACCATGCCCGGTTGGGCGGGTTCTTCTTGGTACTTTTTGCGCTATACCGACCCGCACAATGCCAATAGCTTTGCCGACAAAGCGCTTACAGATTATTGGGGACAGGTGGACTTGTACATTGGTGGTACAGAGCACGCCGTAGGGCATTTGCTCTACTCGCGCTTCTGGACGAAGTTTCTCTACGACCGTGGTTTTATTGGTTTTGAAGAGCCTTTCCGCAAGCTTATCAACCAAGGAATGATTCAGGGGCGCTCTAATTTTGTATATAGAATCAAAAACAGCAATCAGTTTGTGTCGCTCAACCTCAAAGACCAATACGAAACCACGGCCTTGCACGTGGATGTAAACATTGTGGAGAATGATGTACTCGACTTGGAGGCCTTCAAGGCGTGGCGACCGGAATTTGCCGATGCGGAGTTTATCCTTGAAGATGCCAAATACGTTTGTGGCGCGGAGGTAGAGAAGATGTCGAAACGCTGGCACAATGTAGTAAACCCCGACGACGTGGTGGCGCGCTATGGTGCTGATACTTTGCGCTTGTACGAAATGTTTTTGGGGCCTTTGGAGCAGTTTAAGCCTTGGAACACCCAAGGGATAGACGGCGTGAGCCGTTTCTTGAAAAAGCTATGGCGTTTGTTTCATAACGAGCAAGAGGAGTGGGCACTTAGCGAGGAGGCTGCCTCGAAGCCCGAATTGAAGGCCTTGCATACGGCCATCAAAGGGGTGCGCGAAGATTTGGAGCGTTTTGCTTTCAATACGCCTGTGAGCAAGTTTATGGTCTGTGTAAATCAACTGAGTGACCTGAAATGCCGTAAAAGAGTGGTATTAGAGCCTTTGGTGGTGCTTTTGGCTCCTTATGCCCCGCATATTGCCGAAGAGCTTTGGGCTTTGATGGGACACTCAGAGAGTGTGTTTCAAGCCACTTATCCTGTTTTTGAGGCGGCACATCTGGAAGAAGACAGCTTCGAGTATCCCATTTCTATCAATGGAAAAGTGCGTACCAAGCTGGAATTTCCCTTGGATACCCCGCAAGAAAGCATACAAGCGGCGGTATTGGCCGATGAGCAGGTGCTCAAATGGCTGGAAGGAAAGTCGCCCAAAAAGGTGATTATCGTACCCAAGAAAATAGTGAACGTGGTGGTGTAGGGGAGATGTTTGAAGTGGTTTTGTGAAGTACTGTAAGCTAAATTTTGAACCATTAAGAAGTGAAGGTGCATTAAGAGTTGTTTCTTGATGCACCTTCGTATTTTGTATCAAGGGAGTGTCACACAGCCCTAAATCCCCTCTCAAGAGGGTGACTTTTTAGCCTTTAGAGCCTCCGCTTTTACGGATATTGTAAATAAAGCTTAGCATGAAATACTGCTGGAGGATATTCGTGCGGGCATCTTCAATAAATACCTCGGTGAAGTTTCGGGCGATGCTGTTGTTTTGCGAGAGCAAGTCGAAAACACTTAGGCGCAAGTCGCCTTGCTGTTTGAAGAGCTTTTTGCCGATGCTGGCATTCCAAAGCAGGAAGTTTTGGTTGAAGCCCTCCGACAAGCCGGAGAAATACTGGTGGTTCAGCTCTGTTTGGAATACGATGCCTCCGGCCAATACGAGATTGAGCCTTACGCGGCTGCTTTGGTTCATAAACTGCGTGTTGAGCTGGCGCTGGAGGGTGTTTTCTACGGAGCTGATGGCCGTGGTAGAACCGATGGTGAAGTCTATCTTCTCGCTGATATTGCTGCTCAAGGTGAGGCCTACATTGGCGCTGGGCGTATTGGCAAAGTTGGTGGCCTCGTTAATCAAGCCGGGTACACGACTGAAATTGAAGCCCGCACTTACGTTAAGATTGGTTTTGATGAAAGCGAGCGGAATGCCGTAGCTCACAAAAGAGCGGAAGGTATAATAGCCACCCAAGTTTACTGGGCGGGTAATTTGTCCGCCATTCAGCAACACGATATTGTCGGTCAGCAGGGTATCGCGGTTGGCGATGGTGGTGCTGTTGCCGATGTAATCTTGCACATAAGAGCCGCCTACCAAGAAAAAGAAAGTATTGGCCTTTTCGACATTTACAGAAGAGTAGCGCAAGAATACATTGTGCTGTACAGACTGTACCAAGTCGGGATTACCGATGCGCAACTGCAAGGGATTGCTGTTGTTGAGTACATTTTGAAGCTGCGAAATGCTCGGCGCATTGGTATTGCTGCGGTAATTGAAGCGCAGGTTTTTCTCTCTGGAAATATTGTATCTGAGAAAGGCATTGGGCAATATGTTTTGGAAATCTCTCAGGATACGTCCCTCAAAAGGAAATTGCTGCTCGTTGTCGAGCTGCGCCCATTGGTACGAAGCCCCCACGCCTGCTTGTATTTTTGGGTTTACGTAGCGGTAAGTAGCCCCGGCGCTTTGGGTAAAGTAGCCGTTTTGATACACGTTGGAGAGGGTGGAGTCCAGCGTAGCCAATTCCGCCTCTACGGTAGGGCGGTTGAAAGTGCGGCGGTCGGCTTGGCTGGGATTGTAGCTGCCACCATAATTGAGCTGTACGAAGCTTTGCTTGTTGATAGGCTCGGTATAAGCAAAGCTATAGCTATTCGTCCAGCCGTCTTGGTCGAAGTTAGAAAACTGGTTGAGGAAGAGGTTGGGCAAATTACTTTCATAGAAATTGTTGGCAGAGAGCAAATTGCTATTGCCACCGCTCTGGTTGTAGCCTGTGTTGAGGGTCGTTACCAAGGAGCGCCCTCTTTTGGCAAAGCTGCGTCGCCAGAGCAGCTGCCCACCGAAGTTGATGCCCAGCAGGTCGGAATTGAAATCGCTTTGGGTATCGTTGAGCAGCGAAGCATTGAGCGTAGTAGCGCCGAAGAGGTTGTTGCTGCCATTGTTTTGCTGCACCGAAAGGCGCGGCGTGAAGACAATCGCATTGGCCGAGTCGGGCTTCCATTCCAAACGCATATTGAAGCGGTGGTTGGTGTTGCGGCTGCTGTTGAGGCTGTTTTCATCATAAAACTGCCCTGCTTGGTCGGGCAAAATATACTGGCGGAGCAATACGTTTTCGGCAATATTATCATTGCTATTGAAAAAATAACTGGCCGATACTTCCGTACGCTTGCCCCATTTGTCGAGGTAATTGATACCCAAGGCGTGTGTGGTGGAGATACCACTTTGCTGCCCCTGCAAGAAGTTGGAGGTATTGTTATTACTGCCCCAGTTGCCATTGCCACCACCGCGTTGGCCACCGCGCCCACCGCCACGAGGGCCGCCACCGCGCTGTGCCGCTCCACCGGAGCCGCTGGCCACGCCTACGAGGTCTTCGGAGGCGAAGTTTTGTTCATTGATATTGTTGCTTTGGGCGATGATACTGATGCGGCGGTCGCCTTTGAAGAAGTTTACATTGCCGCCGGCTTTGTAGCGCTCGTCGGTGCCATAGCCTCCATATACCCGTCCGAAAACACCATTGGTAAACTCCGGCCTTACGATGATATTGATGGTTTTGGTGGTATTGCCATCGTCGAAGCCAGTAAGCTGCGATTGCTCGCTTTGCTGGTCAAACACTTGGATTTTGTCAATCATTTCTGCCGGAATATTTTTGAGTACGGCGTTGGGGTCGTTGCCGAAGAATGGTTTTCCATTCACCAGCACACGCTGTACTTCTTCGCCTTGGGCTTGTACTTTGCCATCTTGGAGCTGCACGCCGGGCATTTTGGTAATGAGGTCTTCGGCATTGGCATCTTTGTTTACCTTGAAGGCATCGGCATTGAACTGCGTGGTATCGCCTTGCTGGGTGGCCAGCGGTAATTTACTTACAATATTGACCTCCTTGAGGGTGGTGCCGCCTTCTGAAAGCCCAATAGTTCCTATATTAATATCTTGATTGGCGACTTGCAGCTTGCGTACATCGGGTGTATAGCCCAGAAAAGATATTTGGAGTACATACTCACCCGCAGCTACATTGGCAAGGCGAAAGCGCCCTTGCTCATCGGTAGCGGCACCGGTACGCGTAGAGTCGGGCAGGCGAATGAGCTGCACGGTAGCGCCTGTCATTTCATAATTTTCTTTTTGGTCAATGACCTTGCCTTGAATGCTGACTTGTGCTTGTAGCGCAAAGCTCCAAAGGCAAAGCACAAGAAGAAGAGAATATCGGTACATGAGACTGTGTATTAGGATAAAAGAGGTTATTTTGCTGTTTATATTCCGCGCAAGCGGCGGCTTCGCGCCTTAGAGGAACATCGGCTGGAAAGGTTTAAAAAGTGTAGAATTTTTTTTCGGGGGGCAGCAAAATACACTACAATAGAATTGATTTTACCGCAAAAAAATGGTTTTATTCCCCTTTCTTGGCAAGAAGGGAAATAAAACCAAATAATTTTGTCGTAATCTGATTTTGACTGATTTGCTTTGAGGGTATTTTTATTTCAAGAGTTGCGCCATCATCTGCATACCTACTTGTGTGGGGTCGTTAGAGGCATTGGTGAGGAGGACGATGGCAATTTTCTGGTTTTTCTCAAAAGCCATGAAGCTGCTGTATCCGCCTGTTTTCCCATTGTGCCAATGGAAGCTTTTTCCCTGAACATTAGTTTTCACCCAAAACAAGCCTATTTCCCCATTGGGCGCTCCTTGGAAGGTGCTTTGATGCGCCAAGCTGATTTTATCGTAGAGTTGGCTATTGCGCAGGTTGATTTGGTTTTGGGCATAAGCAATCATATCGTCCAAATCGGCTCTGATGCCGCCCGCCGCTGCCAAAGCCTGAAAATCCCAAGGAGGGCTGAGGGCCAAAGTGGCGTTGTGTCCTTGTGCCATCATTTCCAGCTGCTTGGCAGAGCTTTGGAGATGCATATTTTTGATTTGCAGAGGCTTGCAGATTTTCTCTTGTAGCAATTCTTCAAAACTTTTTTGATATACACGTTCCAGAATTACACCCAGCAGTCCCGTAGCCAAATTCGAGTATTCGTGTATGGTGCCGGGTACTTTGGTAGGCGTAAAATTCTTCAAAAAAGTAAATAAGTCCTCATCAGCGTAGTGTTTGAAAGGATTATTTGCATCATGGTTCTTATGCATAAAAAGATTAAGCGGCATACCGGGCAAGCCGGAACTGTGATTGGCCAAGTGCTTGATACGAATAGGCTGCCCCTCGAAGGCGAGGCGGGGCAGGTCTTTGGGCAAAAACTTGTTGATTTCGTCCTCCAAAGAGATTTTTCCCTCATTTACGGCTATGGCCAGCAGGCTACCGGTAAGGGTTTTGGTGATAGAGCCTATTTCATAAATGGTTTGCTGTTGGGGAAGGGTTTTGTTGTTGATTTTGCTTTCGCCATAATGGTAGGAATAGACTTTGTCGCCTATAATCACTGCTGCGCTCAGCCCCACGCTGCCTTGGCTCTGCATAAAGGGGCGGAGGAGTGCATCTACCTGCTTGTCTAAGTCGCTTTGCAGCTTGTTGGAGCTGAGCACCACTTTGTTGGGGTCGCTTTGGGGCTTCGGAACAAAGTTGAGACCTTCGATTTTGCCTTCTTTTCCCAGTACCAAGCTCATTGTCCAAACAGATTTTTCACCCTTCAGCTCAAAAACATTTTCTGATTTTCTGGACAGTTCAAGCACCTTGCCCGTTCTTTGAGCAATGCTTTGCAAAACGTTTGTAAACTGTGCTTCGCTAAATTTTTCCTGAAAGCCCTCACTGAGCAGGGGATATACTTCTGCGAAAGTTTGGCTATTCATTTTATCTTTGATGAAATGGGCTGTTTTTTCGGTATCTTGGGCAAAGGTCGCATAAGTAAACAGGCAAAGAAAGAGGGCAAGTACAAAACGCATGGAAAAGCTTTTTAGGTGAAAAATATGGTAATATCAAAGTGCTTTTAGGACTTTATGATGCTTTATCAAATTAATTGAGAATCTTCCTGAATTTCAAATTTTTCCCTTTTTATTTTGAAGATTTTTTTGCTGCGGGTGCATAGCTTGTATAAAATAAACCTCTGCGATGTTTCTAACATTCCAAAAGTGTGAATGGCTGTTTGAAATACTATTTTACACCACAATTAAGATGATTTTAAGGCTTGCTTTGCCGCCCAAAGCTGTCCCAATACCGTGTATATCGGTTGCTATGTAATCAGCTTGCCCAATTTCAACTTTCGCGACAAATAATTATATGGCTCACTTCCGGCTTTGGCTGCACTTTTTTGAAATATTTGTACACACGTATGCGCCGAAACCGAAAAAACACTAAATTAAATGCTGCAAATACATACAAAGCAGTGTACAAATATCTACTTTATCTTCTGGTCTGGTTTTGGGCAGCGTCTTCGCAGGCGCAGCAGCCCAGCTATTGGCAAATTACCGACGAGCAGGGGCTGCCCAGCCTTACTGTTTACGACCTCTTCCAAGATGCCCAAGGCTATATGTGGATAGGTACCGAGGCAGGCCTTTGTCGCTACGACGGGCGGGTCTTTAAGCCCTACGACCTGAAATCCTCCAAAGGAAAAGCACTCACAGGGCTGCAAAGCGACCGCCAAGGGCGGATTTGGTTTGGGAATTTCTCAGGGCAGATTTTCTTTGTAGAAAACGACGAAGTCAAAGAGTTTCTCAATATCCCCAGCTTCATCAAAGAAGGACTGAGTTTTGGAATATTTATTGACAGCCATAACCGCCTTTGGCCTTTTGGAAAAAACTTGGCCTATTACGACATCACCTTAAAAGAGTGGAAAGTACTCAAAAAAGAAGTGCTTACTGTGAGTTGCGCGGAAGTGCCGGGAGGCGTGCTGGTGAACAATATCAAACAGAAACTCTACTATTATACACAAGCCAACGTATTGGAAGAAATCAGCCTGCCAGAGCAAATGATTCACCTGCAAGTGCTCCCCACCCAAGGCAATATCTTGGCAGTGGACAGAAGCCGCCGCCGTTTGCACCTGTTCTCTCAAAAAGGGTATCAAAAAGAGGTAATACTGCCCGAAGCGTTACAAAATCCTGTTGTTGGATTGCGCAGCGACCGCCAAGGGCGTATCTGGGTGCTCAACTATAATGGCTTGTGGGCTTTCGACGAATCGCTCAAGCCGCTTTTTGGTGGGCGCAATCTGTTGCCCGGCCATGCGGTATCAGATGTCTGGGAAGACAGTGAGGGCAATTTCTGGGTATCTACGCTCCGAAGCGGAATCTTTGTGATGCCGTCTTTAGAAACGGTATTTTTTGATAGTCGCAACTCGGCGCTTGGCTACGAACAAATCAACTGCCTGCAAGCCGATAAAAATCAGCTTTTCCTTGGCTTCAACAACGGTCTCATAGGCCGATACGACAAAGTAAAGCAGCGATTTAGCTTTGTGGAAGTACGAGAAGGCGCTTCGCTCGATGTAGAAGCCCTGCTCTGGGAGCCACTCTCCAACAGCCTTTTGGCAAGCTGTGGCGCACGTATGTTGCATCTCGATTCTCTTTTGCGCAGCAAAGAGCGCCCCATGGACAATATTGGCTCCATCAAAGCCATTAGCTTTTATGACAAGCAGCACCTTGTATTGGCAGGAGGCGTGTATAGCAGTATATACAGCTTTCCCGAAATAGGCAGGCGCTTGCCACAGCTGGCGGAGTTTTCGGAGGAGCTTTTTCCCCGTGTCTCCGACGATTTGGGTGCAAGCCTCCGCCTCCGAGAAAAAAGGGCGCGCACCTGCCTCGTAGAGCAGCCCCACAAGAGAATTTGGATAGGCTATGCCGATGAGCTTTATTATTATGAAAAAGGCAAGGCGCAGTTCTTCCGCGACCCTCTTTCCGATGCGCCCATCATTGCACAGAGCATCAGCCAAGCCCCCAACGGTATGGTTTGGATAGGTACGATGAACCAAGGGGTATATGGAATCAAGAACAAAACAATCTTGTATCATTTTAGAGAAAAAGACGGCTTGGTGAGCAACTACTGTCGCAAGGTGCTTTATGCCGAAGGGGCACTCTGGGTACTTACCGACCGCGGGGTGCATCGTATATTGCCTGAGAAGCAGCGTATCGAGCTTTTCAACCGTCAAGATGGACTCATTACCAACGAAGTGATGGACTTGGCTCTGAGCCAAGATACCGTATGGCTGGCTACGCCGCGTGGCCTGATGCGTATTCCGAAGCAAGCCTTTGAGCCTAATCGTACCCCGCCCAAAATCTATTTGGTGGGGCTTACCATCAGCGAGCAGGCGGCTGATTTGGCGCGCGCCAAAAGTCCCTTGCAAGCCGACGAAAATAATCTGATGATGCTTTTTCAGGGCATTTCTTTTAGAAGTCGTGCCGCGCTCCGCTACAAATACCGCCTTTTGGGCTTAGACAGCACTTGGATTTACACGGCCAGCGTCAATAACTTCGCCCGTTATCCTTCACTTCCCTCCGGCAAATATACCTTTGAGGTAAAAGCCATCAACGAAGACGGAGTCGAAAGCAAGGAAACTGCCCGCCTGAACATAGAAATCAGCCCGCCCCTCTGGAAAACGTGGTGGTTTGTACTGTCTTTTGCCTTGCTCTTGGTATCGGCTGTCAGCGGCTTGTTTTTATGGCGCATCCATCAGCTCAAAAGGAGTGCGCATATTTCTGAAGCCCTGCGTGCCTCGCAGCTGGCTGCCCTGAAGGTGCAAATGAACCCACATTTTATCTTCAATGCGCTCAATTCTATCCAAGAGTTTATCATTCTGAATGAGAAGCGCTTGGCCAACCAATATCTGGGAAAGTTTGCCGATTTGATGCGCCTCACCCTCGATATGTCCAATGAGCCTGTCGTGAGCCTACAAGACGAAATCCGTACCTTGCAGCTCTACTTGGAGCTGGAGGCCTTGCGCTTTGGCGATACACTGCACTATACCATACAGATAGACGAGCAGCTCTCTATACAAGAAACACTGATACCCTCTATGCTGGTACAGCCTTATGTAGAAAATGCCCTCAAACACGGCCTTTTGCATCGAAAATCTCAGCGTTTGCTCTCTGTAAAATTTGGCAAAGCGCAGAAAGAAGGATATATTTGGTGTGCTATCGAAGACAATGGCATAGGGCGCGAGCAAGCCGGCCGCCTACAAGCCGGACAACAGCACCGCCGCCACAAATCTTTTGCGACCAGCGCCACACAAAAGCGTTTGGAGCTTTTGAATTTTGGGAGGAAAGAAACTATTCTTGTGGAAATTACCGACCTCAAAGATGCCGAGGGGCGAGCGCTTGGCACCAAAGTACTTCTGAAGATACCGGTGGCTCTGCAAGAATAAATTGATTTTTGAAACAGACTGAATAGGATACCTAATTTACAGAAAATGAAAGTAATCATTATAGATGATGAGGCACGTGCGCGCAGCCTGCTCACGGAGCTTATCAAAGAGTATGCTCCACAGCTGGAAGTAGTAGCCACTGCCGACGATGTGCCCAATGGCGTAAAAGCCATTCACAAATACCAGCCTGATGTGGTATTCTTAGATGTAGAAATGCCCCAATATTCGGGCTTTCAGCTTTTGGAGTTCTTTGAGGAGGTGAATTTTGAGATTATCTTTACCACTGCCTACCAAGAGTATGCCTTGCAGGCTTTTCAGGTATCGGCCATAGACTATCTCCTCAAGCCCATTCAGATAGATTTGCTCTTGAGAGCCATCGAAAAAGTGCAGAAAATCCATCCCACACAGAATATAGAGCGTTTTCAAACCCTCAAAGCCAATATGGCCGAGGAGCATATTAAGCGGATTGCCCTGCCGGTAGCCGGAGGGCTTACATTTGTAGAGATAGACGATATTATCTATATGCAGGCCGATGGGGCTTACACGCATATCGTTTTGAAAAACAAACAGAAAATTTTGGTCTCAAAAAATATCAAGTCTTTTGAAGAAATGCTCAGGCAACCTTGTTTTTTCAGGCCTCATCGCTCTTATATCATCAACCTGAACCACGTAAAGCAGTTTATGAAGCAAGACGGAGGATGTATCGTGATGGATGATGGCGAGACCATCAGCATCTCCAAAGAAAAAAGAGAGGAATTTTTGCACTTGTACAAGGTACAATAGGCTCAGGGCTTCTTCTTGCGTTGTAGGAGTACAAATATCGTAGCCAGTACAAGCAATAAAACAAACAGAATCGCTACCATAGAGAAATAGAGAGAGGGTGCTCAGATGCGATTAAGCACCCAAAGCCATGTTGAACTGAAAAATATCGGTAGCCGCACTGCAAATAACCACTTCTTTATTGAGCAAAGCGATGGGGTGGCGGAGCAACTGCGCATCAGCCTTCAAAGCTTTTTGCAATGTGGTATATGAAAAACGTTCTTTGTAGAGATACTTTTGATACCACACGTTGCCTTCAAAGAAAATATCAGAGAGGCGGTATTGTTCCAAAATAAGCGCCCAAATGTGCTCAGGCACTTGCTGCTCTGAAAGGTTGAGTACTTCTACGGCTACGGGCAAGGTAGAGGCATATACCTCGACAAGTTGGCTGGCCGGACTGTCATCTTTTACGATGAGGAGTAGTTTTTCGGAGGACATGGGCAAAAGAGAGAAAAAATAGAAAACTGTGTTTTGCAAGACCTCTGCAAATGTAATAAAATTACGGACATGTCAAGAAAATATTATCAAATCTCTCCTTTTCTTGTTTCCTGCCCAAGGTGTAGTCAAGTAGCATGAGTGCCATTGCGCTGAATAAGAGCAGTTTGTATGGGTTGGAGGCTGGGTAATAATTTTTTTGCAGAGAAAAAAGCTTACTTATTTGGACTAATTCTAAACTTGTTCTATCTTTGAGCATTCTTAGTTCTTCCATCTCCCCAATGTCTATGCAAATCAACAGTCAGCACCTTATCGAAGTATTTTCTACCGACAAAGGCAGCGTATATCAGTGCGATAAAAGCGCCCGGATAATCGTTGAGTTTGGAGGCTTGCAAAGTGCTTTTAAGATACAGACTTTCATGAACCTCAAAAAGGTGATAGACCGGATAGACTTGAACCTGATGATTCAGAGCATCGAAACTGCCCACGACATAGAAATTGTAACTTTGCCCCAAAGCCAATCTTGCTACGTACTCACCCTCTGCGATGTGGTACACCTTCGCGAGCTACTGGCTGGCGCCAAGGTAATGCTCGAACTCAACAGCATTTTGCAAGAGAAAATCTACAACCCTTTCTTTGTATCGTAGCCAAAACTCCCTTTCCAAAACCCCTCCAAATACAGCTGCAGCCTTTTTTTGTTTGTAGCGATTTAGATTAATTCTATATTTTACACAAATAGCAGCCCTGTTGAACAAGTTGGCGCTGCTATTTGTATTAGTAATGTACTAAAACAGTAAAGTATCTTAACCAATTATCAAATATGAAAGATTTAGTGAGACTCAGAACTTCTTTGAAGGAGGAAGTAGAAAATATCCTGAA
>DAIQNQ010000042.1:5462-19478 GCA_036788275.1 Thermonemataceae bacterium | reverse complement strand
AGCCGAAGGTTTTTTTGAAAAAATTTAAGAAGCCTTATTTCACCAGCTCCAAGCTGCGTCCGATAAAAGCGCTTAGCTTTTGGCCGGAGAGCAAACCTTGAGAGAGCAGCGCCAAATCGTAGCAGTGTTGTACAAGTTGGCCTTGCTTGCCTTCTTCTTTTTCGGCCAATACCTTTTGTATAAGTGGGTGGTTGCCATTGAGGCTCACTTGGTATTGGGCAGGCATCAAGAAGCCGCCCATTCCTTGGGCATCGGCCATTTCCTTCATGCGGCGCATGTATTCGGGCAAGGTGATGAGCACCGGAAGTTCATCAGGCGGGAGCGCTTGTACGCTGATGTTCATCTTGTCGTCTTGGAGAATTTGCTTGAAAAGCGCTATCAGCTTGTCTTGCTCCTCTTGCGAGAGCACTACTTCAGCGCTGCTTTCTTTCTCGATGAGCTTCTCGATGACATCAGCATCTACTCTTTTTACTTGTGATTTTTCGAGTTTGCGTTCCAATACACCGATAAAATGGCTGTCTATCACGCCGTCCATCAGGAGCACATCGTAGCTGCGCTTGCGTGCCGATTGGATGTACATATCTTGCTTTTCTGCATCGTTGCTAAAGAGCAGCACCAATTGCTCGTTTTTGTCGGTTTGGTTGGCGGCGATTTGCGCGCGGTATTCTTCAAAAGTAAAATACTTGCCTTCGGTGTTTTTGAGGAGGCAGAATTTTTCGGCACGCTCATAAAACTTGTCGTCGGTAATCATTCCGTATTTTACGAATACGCCTACGCTGTCCCATTTTTCCTCAAAGGCCTTGCGGTCTTGGTTGAAAAGCTCTTGGAGTTTGTCGGCCACTTTTTTGGTAATGTAAGTATTGATTTTCTTCACATTGCCATCGGCCTGCAAGTAGCTGCGCGATACGTTGAGCGGGATGTCGGGCGAGTCTATCACGCCGTGGAGCAACATCAAAAACTCCGGTACAATGTCCTTCACCTCATCGGTAATAAATACCTGTCGCGAGTAGAGTTGTATTTTGTTGCGTTGCAGCTCAAAATTAGGGCGCACCTTGGGGAAATACAAGATACCCGTCAGCTCGAAGGGGAAATCCACATTGAGGTGAATCCAGAAGAGCGGGTCTTCGGCAGTGGGGTAGAGTTGCTTATAGAAGGCGAGGTAGTCTTCCTCTTTAATTTCCTGTGGCGATTTTGTCCAGAGGGGCTTGGTTTCGTTGATGCTTTGTTCCTCGAAAGCGATGGGAATAGGCAAAAACTTGCAGTATTTATCCAAGATACCTTTGAGGCGGAATTGGTCTAAAAACTCGGCAGAGTCTTCGTTGATATGCAGCACGATGCGCGTGCCTCTTTCTTCTTTGGTGGTAGGTAGCAACTCAAAGTCAGTATCGCCTTCGCAAGACCAATGTACGGCCTCGCTGCCCTCTTGGTAAGAACGGCTGAAAATCTCTACTTTGGAAGACACCATAAAGGCCGAGTAAAAACCCAAGCCAAAATGACCGATTATCTGCTTGGTGTCGCCTTTGTCCTTGTATTTTTCTACAAATTCCGCTGCACCCGAGAAGGCAATTTGATTGATGTATTTTTTCACTTCCTCGGCGGTCATCCCGATGCCACTGTCTTCTATCGTGATGGTTTTGGCTTCGGCATCAAAGCTTACTTTTACTTGCAAATCGCCCAAAACCCCATTAAACTCGCCCATAGAGGCCAATTTTTGCAATTTCTGGCAGGCATCTACGCCATTAGAAACCAGCTCGCGCAGAAAAATCTCGTGGTCGGAGTAGAGAAATTTCTTGATAATGGGAAAGATATTTTCGGTATGAATCGAAAGTGTGCCCTTTTCTTGCATATAAAGCAGTATTTTGAATGTGAAAAACCTGAATGTTGTCGTACAAGCCCTTTTCAAATCTTATTCCAAGCAGGATTTCTGACAGCTTGTCAGGCATTTTTGATAAAGCGAATCAAGTCGCGTACTTGGCTGATAAACTGTCCATCTTCAGAAATTTGGGCGATGCGCTGTTCTGTTTTTTGGCTCAACTGCTGAAAGAGCTGCTCTTGCTGGAGGCGAAAGGAGTCGTTTTGCTTTTTGAGTTCATAGACCGTTTCTTCCAAGCGTTGCAGCTGTCGGTCTTTTTGTACCAGCCACGATTCCGCATCGTCTTTGTCAAGGATTCCCAAAAGTTTTTGCACATCGGCTTTTTGGGCATATACCGTGTCGCGCAGGCTTTGCACATCATCTTGGGGGTAGCGTATTTCTTTAGAAATGGCCGTAAGGCGATACTGCACATACTCCAGCAGGCGCACCGAAGGGCGCAGCCCCGTGAGCAGCAAGGCAAAAGCCGCCCCCCAGTAGCCCACACGGCTTATTTCGTATTCGGCCAAAAAGTACAAGCCCACTGCCGAAAGTACATGCAGCAGCAAGGCCACAAAAAGATACCACTTAGCGATGCGGCGGGCATAGCGGAGGTCGTTTTCGCTAATCGTTACCTTCTTGGCACGCTTGATGTCGGCCAAAATTTCTTTTGCTCCAAAGTGCATATTCCAAGGCACCGTAGTAATGAGGGTAAGCCACCAAAAAGCGGCAATGCCTACCACCCAATCCAGAAAATCGCCGATGGGTACTTCTATCCAGCGGAGGATGCCCAGTACAATTAAAGTCAGAAAGGTAATGCCTGTTAAGGCTGAAAAGAGATTTTTATCTTGTTGCATAAAAGTGAATAGGTGTAAGAAGGTGAAAGTAATTTTTAGGATTTTCTCAACAAATGCTTTTGAGGACTGAGCTGTGAAAGATAGGGAATTTTGGATAAAAAAGAAAAATCACCCCTCCTTTGCAAGGAGGGGTTGGGGGTGGTTGAAAACCAAAAAATGCGAAAGTCCTAAGATGTATTTTGACTATACAATCTTCTCCAAAACCCTTTTGAAAGATACCTCGTGTGCGATGAGGGCATTGAGCGACTCAATGGATACGCGCTGTTGCTCGGTGCTGTCGCGGTAGCGGAGCGTTACAGTATGGTCTTCGAGGCTTTGGTGGTCTATCGTAATACAAAAAGGCGTACCTATCAAGTCCATACGTGTATAGTTTTTGCCAATAGCACCGCGGTCTTCATACACCGTTTCAAAATCGTAGCGGAGCTGCTCAAATACCTCGCGGGCTTTTTCGGGCAGGCCATCTTTGCGGGTAAGCGGGAACACCGCCGCTTTGATGGGCGCAATGGCCGGATGCAGCTTCAGGAAGGTGCGTACCTTGGTCTCGCCTTTGGCATCGGTACCGTAATCTTCGGTGTAGGCATTGCTCAAAATGGCCAAGAAGAGGCGGTCGGCACCGATAGAGGTTTCTACCACATAGGGCACATAGCGCTGCTTGTCTTTGTCGGTAATTTCCTCGTCGAAATATTGCTGTTTCTTTTTGGAGAACTCTTGGTGGCGGTTGAGGTCGTAGTCGGTACGCGAGTGTATGCCCTCCAACTCTTTGAAGCCAAAAGGAAATTCGTACTCAATATCCAAGGCGGCATCGGCATAGTGGGCGAGCTTTTCGTGTACGTGCAGGCGGAGCTTGCTTTCGGGAATGCCCAAGGCTTGGAGAAACTGCAAGCGCTTGTTTTTCCAGTATTCGTACCATTCCATCTGCGTACCTGGGCGCACAAAAAACTGCATTTCCATTTGTTCAAATTCACGCATGCGGAAGATGAACTGTCTGGCCACAATCTCGTTGCGGAAAGCCTTGCCGATTTGGGCAATGCCGAAGGGAATCTTCATGCGGCCTGTTTGCTGCACATTTTGGAAGTTCACAAAAATCCCTTGGGCGGTTTCGGGGCGCAGGTAAATCTTGTCCGACTCTTCGGCCACAGCCCCCACTTGTGTAGAAAACATCAGGTTGAACTGTCTTACTTCCGTCCAGTTGCTGTTTTTGGCAAGGGGACAGGTAATTTGCTCGTCTATCAAAAGCTGTCGCAGGCCTTGGAGGTCTTCTTGGCCGAGGAGCTGGTTCATTTTATCGAGCAGGGCATCGGCTTCGCTACTTTTTCCGGCGGCTTGGTATTCGGCAGCGCGGGCTTCGATGAGGTGGTCCACACGATAGCGTTTCTTGGAATCTTTATTGTCCACCATGGGGTCGTTGAACGAGTCCACGTGGCCGGAGGCCTTCCAAGTAGTGGGGTGCATAAAAATCGCTGCATCTATGCCCACTACGTTTTCGTGGCGCATGGTCATGGCTTTCCACCAGAGCTGCTTGAGGTTGTTTTTGAGGGCTGCACCATTTTGCCCGTAGTCATATACCGATTGAAGTCCCTCATAGATTTCGCTGGAGGGAAATACAAAGCCATATTCTTTGGCATGAGAAATGATTTTCTGAAGATTGGCTTCTTCAGGAGATACTTTTTTGTTTTTCTCAGACATTGGAAAGTCAGTTTAAAAATTTTCCAAATTTAGGAGAAATTCTTGGAAAGCGTACCCAAGCAGGGAATTTTATGCAATTTTCACTCCCATAATCAAGATGTCGTCGGTTTGCTTTTGTTGGCCTTGCCATTCGCGCAGCGATACTTCCAAATCTTGAAGCTGTGTATCCATAGAAGGGCTGTTGTGGATACGCTGGAGCATTTCACGAAGGCCTTTTTTGCTGAACTTTTTATTGCCCTCGCCGCCAAACTGGTCTTGCAGGCCATCAGAGGCCAAGTAGAGCAGAGAATCGGGAGCCAAGTTGTAAGAATGCTTGGTAAAGCGCAACTCTTCGGCGTGCATGTCGCCAATGGTATAGCGGTCGCCTTCAATCACAGACATTTCTTCTCCCTGAAACACATATACAGGATTGCGGGCGCTGGCAATTTCGAGCTGGCGCGAGCCTTTGTGGAAAGAGCAAAGGGCGATTTCCATGCCATTGCTGGCGTGCTGGTCGCTTTGGCGCAGCATACGGCGCATTTCGCGGTGTACCTCTGCCAATATTCTATCTACTTCGCGTAATTGTGCATCAAAAATCACTTTTTCTAAGGCCATATTGCCTACAATAGAGAGCAATGCGCCCGGTACGCCGTGGCCTGTACAATCAGCTACGGCAAAGAATACTTGTTCGCCCGTATCTTTATAAAAATAAAAGTCGCCTCCAATTACATTTTTGGGCTTGTAGAATACGAAACTGTCCTGAAAAGCACTTTTGAAATCGCCCAAATCCGGCAACATAGATTTCTGAATACGCGAGGCATAGCGAATACTGGCTTCAATGTCTTGGTTTTTCTTTTCCAACAGTTCAAAACTCTCTTGAAGCGTGGTCTGCATTCTTACCAACTGACGATTGCCACGCAGCACAAACACAGAAAATACCACACTAAGCAACAAGCCGATACCAATAAAAAAGGTGATGGTCTGGGTGTTTTTCTGTTGTTCTTTGAGCAAGGTGATATTGGCGCGGTCTTGTTCTTCTTGAAAAGACTTGGTGAGATATTGCAGGTTGCGAGTCGTTTCTTCGTTGTAGAGTGAGTCGCGATAAGCAAGGTACTTGTCTTGGTAGCTCATCGCCGCCTCAAATTGGCGCATAGCTCTGGATATTTCCGAGAGTACTTCGTAGGTTTCTTCGATGTAAAGCTTGTCGCCTACTTTTTCGGCATTTTGGAGTGCCTCTTGCGCAATCACGAGCGCCTCATTCAGGCGACCTGCTTGGAGCTGTATGCGCGCAATACCCAGCAGGGCGGTGGCCATGCCACGGGCATCTTGAAAGCCCTTGGCAAAGTCGAAGGCTTGATAATAGGTATTGATGGCGAGGTCTAATTTGCCTTGGGCTTCATAGACCTTGCTCATACTTTCGATAGAGGCAGCCACGGCCTTCTTGTCTTTCATCTGCTTGCGCAGTTCTAAGCCACGTTGGTATTGTTCCAAAGAAAGCTCGTACTTTTTGAGGTCTTTGTAAAGCTTGCCAAAACTGTGGTAAGCGTAGGCCTCCAGCGCAGTGTCGCGACTTTCTTGGCCTTTGGCCAATGCTTGGCGGAAGTACTGCTCGGCTTGCTCGTATTTTTTTTGGATACGATAAATCTCTCCAATGCTGTTGTAGGAGTGCCCTTCGGTAACAACATCGCCTTGGCTTTGGCTGTGTTGGAGGCAGCTCAAAAAGAACTCCAAAGCTTGGGCATATTCGCCTAAGTTTTTGTGATTCACACCAATATAGCTCAGACTGATGCCAATACCTTTTTGATATTGCAGCTCCTCACCCAGCACCAAGGCTTGCTTGCCATAGTTGATGCCCAAGCGTGGATTGCTGTTGCGGTATTCCCAAGAGATTTTATTCAGCAAGTCCACCCGCTGCGTATTGGTAGGTACTTCGCGAAGCTGGTCGAGCAGGCTGCCTAAATCGTCGCTATTTTGGGCATTTATTGAACTATTTAAAAACAAGAACAGGATTAAGTAAAGGTATCTCATCTTATACAATTTAGCCTACAAATATAGCAAATCCTTTGAGAATGCTATATTTTTTGCCGCAATTAGCACCTTGCTGCTTGTCTTTTTTATCGCAAAATATACAGCTTCCCAAAATCTTTTTTGAAGGCACGGTCGCCGGCAGTTTCTCGTTTTTTGATACTCTGTCCGTTCAATCTCAGGATTACCCGGTACAAATATACCCCATTGGCCAGCTTGTCGCCAAATTCATCGGTGCCGTCCCAAGCATATTGGCTGATATTGTTGCCGATACGGATAGGGCCGAGTTCTTCTTGCGTGATTTCGCGTACCACCTTGCCCGTAACCGTCATAATCTGGATTTTCAGCTCTTGGGGCAGTTCCGCACCCGTAAGCGTAAATACAAAACGAGTAGAACCAGAGAAAGGATTGGGATAAGGGAAGAAATTGGTAACAGAAGCCTCATTAATCACTTCAAAACCAATCTGATAAGGCTGCACTCCGGCAGTATTGCCTTTGGCATCGGCACCCTGCACACGCAAAGTATAAATGCCATCTTCTAAGTTTCTGGGTTGGTATTCTACCTGAAAAGTACCCTCGCGCACCCACCAGCGCAGGTCGGGATTGGAAAAGTAGATACGGCGGAAGCCACAGCCATCGCAAGGTGCTCTGAGCTGAATCTCCAAGCCGCTTGTATCGCTGCGTGGGATAAAAGGGTTTTCGTCTTGCAAACGAATGCTGATGAGGGGATTGGGCGATACAATCTCCCCATCTAAGATTTTCACCCCATCAAAAGTTACGTCTAAAAGCGGATTGCGGTCGTCGGGAATCACCTTATAGTTGATTTCCAAGATATTGTTGTCAAAGTTTTGCTCTGCTTCTATTTGTGGATTTACGAATACACGCAGGTTATTTTCGCCGCCTTGGTTCAGGGTTTCTACTTCATAATCAAAAAATATCGTTTCGCCGATACCCGGCGCTCTGATTTTTCGCTCAAATTGTAAACTGCTATTTTGGCTTCTATTGATAAGCGTGTAGCGCACCAGCAGCGAGTCGGAGTCGAAGGTGCGCCCACCAATATTTTCAAAAGCAAAAGGCAGCGTAAATCGCTCTCCTTCTTGTTTGTCTTTTATCACATATTTTTCTGCCCCTACTTTATCCACATTCAAAAAGCCCTCGGCCACGCCCTCAAAAAGCACCAACCATTGTTGGAGCTGTGTGGGTGTTTCATTGCTTTCGTCTTTGGTATGCAATCGCAAGCGCAGATAAGGGTAGATAAAAGCCTCCACGCCGGAGAGGTTGAAGCCGGAGCTTACTCCTTCATAAAGTACACTTTCTTGCCCATTGATGGTTTGCCCGATGATGTCCAAGCGGTTTTCGTCAGTGATGGGGTTTTCCAAAGAGCGCAATTGGTATTGCAGTTCGCGCCAGCTGCTGGCCGGCCCGATACGGGTAGAAAGCACGCTGCCCTCGGTAAAACCTCCTGTAAGGCTGTAATCTAAGTTGATAGCCTCTGCGGTAGGCGTGGCAATAGAGCCAGCGATGACCTCGCGCAGGGCTTGTCCTCCTCTTTGTCCTACCAAAATGTAGGGATGGCCATTGCCCAAAGTAGCCAAAGCGGGAAGGCTTGCGCCTACCTCTTGCAAAAGAGGACGAATAGCCGACCAAGAGGCTGCCGGAATATTGCCTTTATTAAAAACCACCACATAGTCGCCGGGCTTGAGGCTATACACCCAAGCGGCAAAAGTGCCATTGCTGAGCTGCGTGGGAGTGAAAGCATTTACCCGCTCCGGCCTGCGCCCACAGATACCCACGTTGCTTACGAGATAAGGCAGCTTGGTGTCGCGGTCTATGGCCATACAAATCAGCGCATTGTTGGCACATATCAAAGGATTGCTCTGAAATACAAAGGGCAGCCCGTTGATAGCGAGAAATACATTGCTGAATCCGGCACTGAGGGCTTCGGGATTGGTACTGCCGAAAGCATTTACTTGAATGCGGGTAGCGGCTTGGCGGAAATTCCAGCGCTTTTGGAGGGCATCTTTCACGATATTCTGGTCGCTGCTTTGGGCAAATTGCGGGAAGCGGCGCTGTGTCCAACCCGGAGGGCTGTTTTTGATGTAAGTAAAAGAACTTTCGTCCCACAGCACATTGGGATTGCTCACGGCATCGGCAAAGTTTACACGCCAATAATATACGATACTGTCGGAGGGCAGCAAGTCGGTAAGGAGATTTACCTCCCAAGTAGCACTGCTATTGCCTGTAACGATGCTCTGCCGCTTGGCTGGACTGCTGAAAGTGGCCGTGGTGTCCAGCTCAAAGATAAAGTCGCGACTGGCATTTTGCACAGTACCTGCTTGGGCTACCAAGCGTAGTGGCTGGCTGTTTACGATGCTGTATTCAAGCGGAAAGGCCGCCCGTGCGCCTACATCGGGGATAAGCAAAGAAATGGCTGCGGTGTTGTTTTGCTCGTTGTTTTCAGGGATAGAGTCTTTGTAGTCTATTTTTATCTCAAAACGGTTATTGCCAAAGGTGCTCAGGCCTTGGGGACGCGTGATGGTAAAGCGGAGTGTGTCTAAGAAATTGGTAGGGCCGTATTCTTCAAAAGTAGTATATTCTATGCTGCTGCCATTGCTCAAGATGCGCCTTACTGACACCTCATACTTTTGGGTGGTGGAGCGTGCGATATTGGCTACTACGGCTTGGAGCTGAAAGGAGTCGGATTTGGCGGTGATGGGGCTGTTGTCGAAAGAGCGGAGCGAAAGCCAAGCATCTTCGGTATGGAGGTCGGGCAAGTTGCCGGGCACTAATTTTACCGCTGGGTCGCCTTGCAGCGTCATTTGTTGGAAGTGTATCAGGTCTAAATCCGATATAAAGTCGTTGCCATAGCTGCGGGCTACTTGGCGACGCAACACGCCCAAGGGTTCGCCAAAAAGACTGGAAGCTCCATAGGCAAAATTATAAAAACGCGTGGAGTAGTTGTGCAACCAAAAAGCAGCCCCCAACTGCGAATGTGCCATCCAAGCAATCGCCCCACGGTCGGGGGTGTAGAGCCAGTCGTCGGCCAAGGTAAGAGTACCCGAATACACATCGCCCAGCGAGCAGCCATTGCCCAAAATCATGGGGTAGCGGCCCTTGTTGCGATAGCCGAGCACATCTTCGGAGCAGCGCCCAATGTCTATATCCGTAACGCTTACGCCAGAGTGCCCAAAGAAGGTAAGTAAGCCTACTCCTTGGTTGATTTCCTCGGCGATATTGAGAAACTCTACCGTTTCGCTGGTGCGTTTGGAGACGGTTTTTACCAAGCCTCTCAGAAAATCGCCCTCGGCAACGCTTTTGTACAAATCCACAAACACCTTGAAGTTGTTACGCTCGGCTACTGAAATCCCTCCGCTCAAATGCAAAATCCTTTTTCGCCAAAAATCTCCACCAATGGTTTCGTGTTCTTTTACCTTGTTGAGATAAGTGGCCACTTGCAAGGGGCTGCTCACATTGAGGCGGCCTGTGGGTAGGGCATTGGCATTAGGAAGCCCCGCCTCAAAGCCTGCCGTAAAGGGCAAGTCTGCCCCCGGATGCCCAAAAGTAGGCACTAAGTTGAGGGCTTGGTGGGCAGGATTGGTACGAATATCAAAATTGATGGCATAGCTGGGAAACTGCGTATCAATAGCGCGCAGCGTAATCGCCCGTCCAATCAAGAAAAGGTGCTTGGGCTGGCCTTGGTCGTACATATATTTGGCAAAGCGCCTGATGGCCAAGGGGCTTTTTTCGCCATAATTGAACTGGTCGTAAAGCAGGTTGATGTCCATCACCAAAGGTCTGAAGCTGCCTCCCTGCTGCGAGGCGCGGTAGTCGGCATAAGCCTGTATCACATTGCTGTATCCGGCAGCGGGGCGCATAAGCGTAGGATGTGATACAATCAGGTAATCGAAAAGCGAAGGATTGATATTCTGAAAGCTTACTTGTCGAATACCGGAAGCTGTGCGGAAATTGCTACACAAAAAGAGGTTACGTGCCGTAGCGGTATTGGTGATAACGGCATTGAGCGTGCTGCTGTTAGTGGTATTGATGATACGAAGATTGTTGCTGTCGCTAATATCGTAGAGCAGCGCACCATTGGGCGCATTGGCAATTTCTATATAAGAAATATTTCCCGGATTGTTGCGCAGCAAGTAGCGGCTCTCAGCAAGGCCTTCGGCATTGAAGAGGCGCGTGTAGGTGAGTTTCAGATACACCAAAGAGATAGCGCCGCCTCCCGTATTGGTGGTACGTACTACCACATTGCCATTGCCTGCCGGAAAATCGCTCCATTCGGCTTCTCTGCCAAAATCATAACGATTGTAGCCTGCTCCCGAAGCGTTCAGGATATTGCGCAGAGAGGCGGTGCTTGCTCCTACCGACACCGAAGCCACCGAACTGGGCTGGAGGCGACTCACAAAACGCAACTCCACATAAGGGCGAACCCCGCTGCTGCTATTGGCTTGGCTTACAGGAAAGCTAATGTCTCGAAAGGCACTTGCACCCAGAGGATTGCTGGCAAAGCCCTCGCCGGTGTCGTAGTTGCTGATGTATGCAAAGGAATTGGCCGTGGCGACATAATTGCGCCCGGGGCTGTACTGCTCCGAAAAAACGCGAATAGATTCTTGAAAATAAAAAGGCTCAGGACTGTAGCCCGTATTGGGAGCATCTACAAAAGGCATGCGCTTGCCATTGCTGCTGTCCATGCGATAGGTGAGGAAATAAGCAGTGGTATCGTTGTAGGAATTGTAAAAAGGATTCAGATGATTGTTGAAATTGGGAAAGTAGAGTTCGCGGTCGAGCGTGCCGTCGTTGCGGGTAGCATAAAACTCTACAAAGTCCGTAGCATCAAAGCTGCCGTCTTCCTCTCCGATTACCCTGACAGCCTGCTCTGTACCTCTATGAAAAATTTGAATTTTGCGGGGGTCTATACTGGTGGGGAAACCCGCTCCTTGTAGCTGTGCTTGGCTGAGGCGGTAGATGCCCGTTTCGGCAATAGGGATTTTGAAATACGTTTGCGCGGGATTAATCCACTCATTGCCATATTGCTGTGCCGAGAGCAATACAGGCAAAGCCAATAGCATCCATAAAAAGACAATTTTACGCATATTTCAAATCAGATAAAATGCTTAGAGAAAGCTCGCTTTGAGCGAAAATACATGAGAGTACAAAGCTTCGGCGCTGTCGCTGAAATCTGTAAGGGCATAGTCTATCATAAAGTTGCTGATTTTGATACCTAAGCCAAAATTGAGCTGATAGCTGTAATAGTTGCTCCCATTAAAATCCTTGATTTGTTGCCACTCACCTGCCCCAAAGCGCAAGAAAAGCATTTGGCGGTAGTCGGCCTCAAGCCCCAAGCGCGGCTCTACGGAGGCGAAGTCGGAGGCCAGCAGTACATTGCGTCGGCCATCGAAGGTAGAAACCAAGTCTAAAGCAACAGAAAGCCCTATTTGTTGGGGCAGCTCTATGCGCCGTGCAATGCCCAAGTGAACACGGGGCACGGTTACTTCTACGGAGTTTTTGGGAATAGGATTGCCCGTTTGTACATAGGTATCGTAAATCAAGGCCAGATTGTGGTTCCAAGCCGTAAAAGTACCCGTAATATCACGCGCCATCAGTCCGAAAGTCCAAGCCTTGTGGCGGAGCTTGGCACCCGCATCCAAGCCAAAGCCCCAAGCATTGGCAAAGTCGCCTGCTTGTCTGTAAATAATTTTGAAATTAGCCCCCCATTGCAAGCCGGGAAGCCAATTGCTGCGCCTTGCGTAGGAGAGCAAAAAGGCATAGTCTGCCGCCGAAAAGAAACGGATATTGTTGTAGTTAATCGCACCATTGGCATCGTAGAGGAAGCGGGTATCGGGAATATCATCCACCCCAAAGCGAATCACCGATACGCCCAAATGGCTCATAGAGTCAATAGGAGTGGCAAAACCGAGGTAGTCGTATTGGGCAATGCCGGCAAAATATTCAGCGTGCATCAGGCCTCCTTGGTAGCGCTCCTTGATGTCGAGCAGGCCTGCAGGATTCCAGTAACTTGCCGTAACGTCGTTGGCAAGGGCGGTTTGGGCGTTGCCCATGCCGAGGGCGCGAGCGCCTACACCAATATTGAGAAATTCATTGCTGTATTTGGGGGCTGTCTGTGCTGAGAGCCGTATAGCAATACCAATAAGGAATAAGCAACAGGTCAGGATTTTCTTCATATCGCTTAATACAGCCAAAAGGCACAAAGTAAATAGTTTTTGTAAGGCGAAGCGCCTGAAAGGAAGGCGAAGGAGGGCAGATACGCCACTCAGCTTCAACGCTGAGTGGCATTGTAATCAACTACATCGTGGGATAAGGGCTGAGGTTGATGGCCTCTACGGCGCTCACCTCAGGTACGGCTTTTTTGATGGCTTCTTCTACACCTGCCTTAAAGGTCATAGCCGACATCGGGCAGCTGCTGCAAGAACCTATAAATTCTACCTTCACCACATTGGCGGCACTGATTTCCACTACTTTCACGTCGCCGCCGTCGGCTTCCAGATAGGGACGTATATTTTGGAGCGCTTGCTCTACTTTCTCTAATAATGCATGCATAGAAAAACGGTAAAAGTCTATTAAAGACAAAATTACGGATATTTTACGGATAACACTAAATTTTCATGTTTAGTTTTGAGGAGCAAAGCCTTTAGAACACATAATCACCTTGCGCATTGATACTGAAAGATAGCTCGCGAGGCTGCTGCAAGAAGCGGTCGTAGCCCTCTTTCAGATTGTCCCAAAAAGCCGCAGTTTCCTTGTGATATTGACTTTTTTGTGCCTCAAGGGCTTGCTTAGTCATTTTAAAGGGAAAAATATAGACCGGAATTTTATTTTGTCCATAGTGCTTTGCCCATACAGCCAATATATACAGCTCCTTGATGCAATCGTTAGTGATAGGCAAGCAACCAATACTGGCACAAGCACCGTGGATAAAAATATCACCTCCCAAGTGCTTGGCTGTACTCTTGCGTTTATCGGAGAGGTTTGGGTAATTGATACCCAAGGATAGGTGAAAGCTGCTGCTGGGATTGAAGCGGTCAATGTAATAAAAGCCCTCCGGCACTTGCAAGTCGCCTTCTTTTCTCTTAGGCCCTAACTTGCCTGAGCGGGTGCATACTTGGTAGCTGATAATTTTCTTATATACTTTGCTCTTTTTGGCTTGGGCATATACTTCTATCAAGTCCTCGCTTTTGTAGGCCACCAGAAGCAAATTAAAATTATCGAAAGCCATTTCGTGGCTTTGCAGTTTTTTGCGAAGCAAGGCTTCTTTTTCCTCAAAAGCCGCTTTCACTCTTTTGTACTGTTTCTGTGCTTTCAGAAAATCGCTCTGAGGATTGCTTCCAAAAAGTGCAGGTAAAAGCAATGCAAATAAAAGGCTTCGGGACAAGAAAGACATAGCAAAGGTTTTTATACAAAGAACGTATTTTGTCTTGAAAAGAAAAAGTGTTCATTTTTTTAATTGTATCCCAAGCCATTTTATTTGTCTAATCCCCCTTTCGAGAATCAAGGGGGATATAAAACCAAGAGTGTGGGTAGCTTTTCGATATATCTTTTACCACACTATCTTTCATGAATCGTCAGGTGAGGGTAAAACTCTTGGCTATTTTT
>DAIQNQ010000042.1:0-5362 GCA_036788275.1 Thermonemataceae bacterium | reverse complement strand
CTATTTTTTCCACAACAGCTTGCGAAGTCCCTTCCCTTGGCTCGCCCATATCCAAAGCTCTTGCTTATTGGCTTGCCAATACAAGGCAGGCATACGGCTGCAAGGCAGGCTTTCGGCTATCAAATCACCATCAAAATCGGCGATTGTAGCACTTTCGGCAGCCTTCTGAAACAGCACCACAAAGCGGCGTGCAGGGTCTAAATAATAGTAGGCAGCCGCTTGCAATTCTTCGCCGGAAGGCAGCTGCAAGCGGCGCAGCTCTTCGCCTTCTTTGTTGAGCAAAGCTACTTGGCGCAGGTCTTGGCGCAGCAAGATACTCTCGCCTTGGTCGGAAAGAAACATAAAGCGTGAAGAATTGCTGGCCAGCAGGAGCTGCTTTTCCAAAATTTTCTCCCCTTTTAGATTGATATGAGCAAGCTTTCCTTCTACCGTGAGCAACATCAGGCGGCTGTCTTCCAAGCTTTCGGCAACCTGACAGGCAAAAGAACCAATGCTTTGCGCCTCTAAATCGAACCGTACAGCCTCAGCAGGGCGCTGGAGCGGCACGATGTGTACCAAGCCGCGCTCTTCGACCAATACCGCATAGTCTTCTTTCTGGATTCGCAGCAGCAAAGGCGCTTGCACCAAAGCTCCTTTCAACGCAAAGGGTGCCCACCGAGAAAGTATTTTACCTTTTTTATCAAAAATAAATACCTCGCCTGAAGCCGTACTTCCCGTAAAATATAGCTCCGTACCCAGCTCAAAAGCCTCGGCATGCTGCAAGCGCACTGCTGAAGGCAAGGCTATCGGAAAGCCCGTAACTGACTTGCCGTTGCGGTCTATCAGATGTATTTGCCTTTCGGTAGCCAAAGCGTATTGGAGCTTTTTGTTGCGGTAATAGTCCACCTGCTTGGCCGCTTGGAGCATTTTTCCTTCTAATTCTCTGCGCCAAAGCACTTTTCCGGTAGCTCCGACGAGCTGTACTTGCAGGGCTTCGTCTTGCAGCAGTACTTCTATATCTTTGCTGATATGGCTTTTTACGGCTTGTGGCGCTTGGATAATCTTTTCGTCGAGAGTGGCCTCAAATACTTCTTTCAGGGCAATGCGCTCCGGCGCAGGGCTGCTTGCCGCCCCTTTGAGTGCCAAAAAACTGTGAAAATCCTTGCCATCCACCTGATTGATTTGATATGCCCAAGTACTAAAAGGCAAGGGCTGTTTGGTAGCAGAAGGCTGTACCAATACGCTCCATTTGTGCTGCGAGGGCATTTCGGAGAGCTTTTGCATCATCGCTGTGGACTTTGCCCATACGTTGCCACGCTCCACTTGCCGCTGCCAGCTTTTCAAGGCTTCTGCCGAAGAGGCAAATACTAATATTTCGGGGCTATGATAATACAAAAGTCCTTTTTCAAAGCCTTCAAAAGGCCTTCCCCACAAGAGGCGCGGCCAGTCTTCGGCAAGCATATAGGTATTGGCAGTTGATTTTTGAGCAAAAGGCTGCCATTGCTTCCAAAAAGCTTCGGCGGCAGCACTTTTGAGTACCAACAAGCCTTGCCAACGGCCTTCGTCGTTGAGCGAAGCACAAAGCGCCAGCTCCATGGGTGGCAGCCTAAGTTTTGCCCAATCGAATTTGTGTTGCTGTGCAAAATTTTGTCGGAGTTTGTCGGTGGCCTTGTCTTGAGCATCGAGGTGTGCATCCAGCGCTTTAATAAAAGCCTCGGGCTGATTGAGGTTCATGTGCTTCACAATTTGGCTGCTCAGCGGTACCCAATCAAGCAAATCCCAAGGAGCAGGATTTTGCTTTTCCAATACTTTGATATATGCTTTTTCAGGCATCTCCACAAGGTCTAAGCGCCCGTTCAGCAAAATTTTATCTGTATAAAAATAGGGTTCAAAAGGCAATATCTCCGCAAAAAACTCGTAAAAATGTCCCTTTGCCCAAGGCTGCTCCTCGGCCAAAAGCGTCCACAAGGCTTGGTACTGCCACTGGATGCTGCCCCAATGGCTGGTGGTCATTTCTGAGAAGGTGCTGGCAGTCTGCCCCTCATTTTTGAGATGAATGATAAAGTCTTCGAGCAAAACCCCTGAAAAAGAAGCCACGAGATAGCCTTGATAGAAGAAGTAAGAAAGTCCTGTATTTTGACGCGGCAACTTCATTGTCCATATATTTTCTTCTTGGTAGCCCCGTTTTTCCAGCCGGAGGTCTGTCTGCTCCACAATACGCTGAAACTGCATCTGCAAGGCTGCTTGCTGCTCAGGAGCTACTGCCGCATACCATAGCAGCTCCAATTGGCCGGAAGCCAAGCGATGCAAAGAGAAGTCTTGTGGGCTATTGCGTAGGCCGGGCACAGCCATAAACAAGGCCTGATACAGGGTAGGCTGCCAGGTGCTCTCCCCAAGGGTATAGTACTCTTGAAAGAGCTTCTGCTGCTCCAAAAATGCCTCTTTCTGGTGAATCTGGCCAAAAGCCAGCGTATTGGCCGGAAGCCACTCTATGGGGCGCTGTGGAGCGGCCTCGCGCCAAAAGAGCCACCAAGAGGTAATCAATCCGAGTATGCTCAGCGAACACAAAAGAAGTACAATGCTGCGTTGGTTCATAAAAAAGATAGCACTGCGTGTATATACAGTGGGTTTTGAGGGTGCAATTTACAAATTCATCACAGTTTTATCATAAAACGAAAAAACCTCGTCCTATGGGCGAGGTTTTTTCTGTTATTTTAAAGCAAACAATGCTTTTCAAAAACTACGCATTGTTTACAGACTCTACGTGTACAAAAGAACGGTCATTTTTACCTTTCTTAAATACTACTACACCGTCTGTCAATGCAAAGAGGGTGTGGTCTCTGCCAACGCCTACGTTACGACCTGCATGGTGCTTTGTACCGCGCTGTCTTACAATGATATTGCCTGCAATGCAAGCTTGCCCACCAAAAACTTTTACGCCCAAACGTTTGCTGTGCGATTCTCTACCGTTTTTGGAACTACCGACGCCTTTCTTGTGTGCCATGGTATTGTATATTTTTGAGTAAGTGAAACAACGATTACTTGATGATGTCAGAAACAAGCACCTTGGTCAGGTATTGTCTGTGGCCATTTTTTCTGCGGTATCCTTTTCTTCTTTTTTTCTTGAAAACGATTACCTTGTCGCCTTTTACGTGGGCCAGAATTTTGCCTACGATTTTCGCTCCTGCGATGGTAGGGGCTCCTACCTGAATGCTGCCATCTTCTTCGATGAGCATTACTTTGTCAAAAGTCACGTCAGCGCCCTCTTCACCCTCAATTCTATGAGTGTAAAGATATTGGTCTTTGCTTACTTTGAATTGCTGACCCGCGATCTCTACTATTGCGTACATTTTAGATGATTTTTAAATGTAAAAATGATTGTTTCCGTAAAGGACTGCAAATATAAGCGATTGCTTTGTAAGTACCAAACATCGCCTCAGGCTTTTTTCACAAATCCTTTAGCCAAGGCTTTGATGCTCAAAAACATAGCGCAGCATCATTTTTTCGGCCTCTTGGAGCTGTCGCCCACGGCGCTGCATCACCTTTTCGATGGTGGCCAAAGCCTTTTCCAAATCATAGCGCTCTTGGGCTTGTGCGCCTTTGTACCAAGTAAAGGAAGGCAGATGCTTGGGCGGAAAATCGCCTCCCACTACATTCACACACATGCCCAGCACTGTACCGGTATTGAACATCGTATTGATGCCCGCCTTGGAGTGGTCGCCCATCATTAGGCCACAAAAAAGCTCTTCGGTGAGGCGGTAGTCTTCATCGGCTTGGCTCCAAAGACGCACGCGGCTGTAATTATTTTTGAGATTGGAGGTATTGGTATCTGCTCCCAAATTGCACCATTCGCCTATCACGGAGTTGCCCAAAAAGCCGTCGTGGGCTTTGTTGCTATAACCCAAAATTACGGAGTTGCTGATTTCGCCGCCTACCTTGCTGGCCGGGCCGATGGTGGTAGCGCCTCGCATTTTGCCCCCGATATTCACCACCGCCCCTTCACAAAGGGCAAAAGGCCCTTGGAGCACGCTCATTTCTTGTACTTGGGCATTTTTGCCGATGTAGATATAGCCCTTCTCGGCATTGAGCACGCAGGCTTTCAAGTCAGCACCTTCTTCTATCAAAATATTTTCGGGGGCATACATACGGCTGTGAGGGTCGCGGAGGGGCTGCGAAGGCACTTGGCTTTGGAGTAGTTTGAAATCGGCGGCTATCTCGGCAGCATTGTGCTTAAAAATATCTTCAGGCTGCTGCAAGAGGGTGCAAGCAGGCGCAGGAATCACTTCTTGTGTGCTTGCAGGGCTTTGGGTATCTATACAAGCAGCCAGCAAAAGCTCTTGACTCGCCATCAGCACTTGGCCGGGCTTGAGGGCACGGATACTCTGCCATAAAGTCGGGTTCGGACACATTGCCGCATTAATGAGTATGTGCAAGCCCTCAGGTGCTTGGCTGGGGCTTTGCAGATAGTCGGCAGTGATAATTTCAGGACTTTTCGGCAGATAATGCGCCCATTTTTCGGCAATAGTGAGAATCCCCACACGCAAATGTGCCAAAGGGCGGCTAAGCGAAAAAGGATAGAGCTGTTTGCGCAAGCGCGGCTCGTCAAAAAGATAGTATTTCACGGTGGTACAGGCAAATGGTTTGCTGTAAAGATAGTAAATAGTCGAGCTCCTGCCCCAAAGGGGAGCAAAAAATCCACCTTCGGGGGTAAGAGGCAAACACAAAAAAGCCGCTCGGTTGCGAGCGGCTTTTGTATTTTCTTAGAAGAGTATTTCTTAGAAGAAGAAGTTGATACCAACTCTTGGAGCCAAAGAACGAGCATCCAAACCGAAAGAAGTGATATTGTTATCATCACCTTCAGGATTAAAGCTATCGAAGTACAAACCTCTGATACCGAATTCAATCGCCCAGTTGCTGGCAGGGAAGAAAGCAAAGTTAGGAGACAAGTTTACACCAAATGAGCTTGCTTCTACTGGGAATTCTTCAATAACGCCATCTTGAGTAGTAAGGAAATCTCCGGTAGAGTAGTTTACACCTAATTCAGCAAAAAACTTGAAGTTTTCACCAGCAGTAGGTACATAGTAACGAGCAAAAGGATTTACAAAAAAGCTTGTAGCTGCTTCTGCATCAGGAGTAGCTTCTTTCTCAGAAGTAAAACCTACGCCCAAACCAATAGCGAAGTTGTCAGAAACAAAGTAACCGAAACGAGGGGCAATTTCAAATGCTGTTGCAGACTCATCAGCACCTTCCGCTTTAGCAGAAGCAAAGCCCAATGTTCCACCGATGAACATGCTACCTTTGTCGGTTTGTGCATTTGCGCCGAAAGCCAAAGCTACTACGGCTACGAGAGATAAGATAACTTTTTTCATTGTAAATGAGAGTT
>DAIQNQ010000041.1:3726-19797 GCA_036788275.1 Thermonemataceae bacterium | reverse complement strand
TTGCCACGAATGGCAAAGAAGAGACTTTCTTCGGCATTGAGCAGCTTCCGACTGTCCACAAGCAACTGTTTTACAACAGATTGGAGATTTGCCATTTGCACAAAAGAGTGCTCTACAAGGGTAGGAATGGTTTTGAAGGCCAACATAAGAAAAGCGGAAGAAAGAAATAGCGTACAAGGGTAATTTTAGGGGAAAAAGCCTGTGCCTTTCTTGCAAATATAGAGATTAGTTCTTAAAATTACATTATATAAGTGTTTTGAGGCCTTTGCCTACCAACCTCCGCAAGCTAAGCCCAAAACAAGTCCGTACATTTGTGAAAGCATCTCACTCCGATTTGCAATTTTTTGTACAGGTTTTCCAATAGATGACCAATGGTAAAAATAATGATGAAAATTCCCCCCATTCCTTTGAATGAAGAAGCCCGTATCCAAAAACTCCTCAGCTACGGCATTTTGGACACTTTGCCTGAGCAAGAGTTTGAAGACATCGTGCAGCTTGCTTCAGAGATTTGTCAAGTACCTATTTCTTTGATTACCCTCCTCGATGGGCAACGGCAGTGGTTCAAAGCCAAGCGAGGGCTTTCTTTTTCAGAAACAGAGCGTAATGTCGCTTTTTGCAGCTATACAATCTTAGAAGAAGCCCCTTTGGTAGTAAACAATGCCCTTGAAGACGAGCGCTTCAAAGAAAACCCTTTGGTAACCGGTGAATCAGAGATACGCTTTTATGTAGGTGTGCCGCTCACTACCCCTGAGGGTTTTGCTTTAGGCAGCCTTTGTGTATTGGATACAAAGCCGCGGGAGCTTTCCGAAAAGCAGATTTTCGCTCTCCAAACATTGGCCAAACAGGTGGTAACCAATCTGGAGCTACGCCTGAAGGTACAGGAAGTAGAAGCCCAGAAAAAGGCATTGGAAGAAGTAAATGATTTTCAGAAAAAACTTTTTTCGATTATCTCACACGACTTGCGTAGCCCTCTGGTTAATATTGAGCAACTTTTTGAAATATCTCAAGAAGAAATCAGCGTCAAGATGTTTCAACAGCTTTTCGAGTCCTTGCAACAGAAGCTGGGGGCTACCCGCTATATGCTTGATAACCTCTTGAAGTGGGCTTCCCATCAAATATATGGACACCAGATACAAGCCGAAAAGACAGATTTGGCTACTCTGGTACAAATGCAAGTAGATGTGCTGCAAGAAGTATCTCTAAACAAAGGCAATGAGGTAAACATGGCCATTCCTCAAGACTTTTTTGTGAATACCGACAAAGAAGTTATTGTATTTATTTTGAGGAACTTGCTTGCCAATGCCAACAAATTTACCCAAAAAGGCATTATCGGTATTAAGGCGGGCTTTGAGCTCCACTACTGGTGGCTCAGTGTGAGTGATAATGGCTTGGGTATGAATGAAAAACAATTGAAGCAGCTCCGTGGAAAAGAACAAAAGTACTCGCGTGTGGGTACTGCCGGAGAACGCGGCACAGGTATAGGTCTTTCGCTTTGCCAAGATTTCATCAAAAAGCTGCAAGGCCGCCTGCTCATAGAGAGCCACGAAGGCTTTGGCAGTACTTTTCGGATAGAAATCCCCTACGTCTAAAAGATATTTGGGCGCTTGTTTGTAGTTTTTGTGAGAAAGCTTTTATATTTACAAGCTTTTCATAAAAGCGATGTTGATGCCGTCTGTGATATGAATTTACTCGATTTGTTTATCTTAGCACCCATCCTTTGGGGCGCACACAAGGGCTATGAAAGAGGCTTCTTGCTTACTTTCTTGTCTATGATTTCCTTTTTTGTGGCCTTGGTATTGGGCTTTAAGTTTTATCATGTTACGATGCGTGCCATAGCGCCTTCTATCAATGTGGCCGATAGCTGGCTGCCTTATATCGCCTTCTTTATTACTTTTGGGCTTATTTGGTATGCTATTCACAAATTGGGCAATTACATGAAAGGTGTCTTGGATACGACCCTTTTGGGCAGCTTCGACAATCTGATTGGGGCAGGTGTGGGTGCCCTCAAGTTTGCCTTTTTTGCAAGTATTTTTCTTTGGCTCTTCAACAGCCTGCGCACCTTCGACGACAAGGTTTTTGCAGATAGCCTGCTGTATCGTTTTGTAGAACCGGTAGCGCCTTATGTGATTCGCAATACTTCCAAAATAGTACTGGCCGGGCAAGACATCCTCGAAGAAACCAAGAACACGCTTCAGCTTAGCCCTCCCCCCAAAACCGATAAGCCCTGATTTCTGCGCTGTGCTCTTGTTGTTAGATAATTTCGACTCTTTTACCTACAATCTATCCGACTATCTGGGACAGTTGGGGGTGCACCACGAAGTATGGCGCAACGACCGCCCGCTGGCTGATATTGTCGCAAGGGACTTTCAGGCTGTCATTCTTTCGCCCGGCCCCTCGCGCCCTGCCGAAGCGGGTGTAATGCCCGCCCTGATAGCCACCTGCCACAAGCAAATACCGATGTTGGGAATTTGCTTGGGACATCAGGCCTTGGGCGAGTTTTTTGGCGCCTCGCTGGTAAAAGCACAAAAGCCCATGCACGGCAAAATATCACAGATTACTTGCCAAAATCGCTACTTTTTTGAGGGTTTGCCTACACACTTCGAGATTGTCCGCTATCATTCTTTGGTATTGGAAGCACTGCCCCCCTGCTTAGAGGCGCTGGCTTATACCAACGATGCAGAGGCCGCCCTGATGGCCTTCAAGCATAAAGAATTGCCCTTGGCGGGCATACAATTTCATCCTGAGGCATGGCTTAGCCAATACGGATTATCCATTTTGAAGAATTGGTTAATACACGAAAATATTTTATCTTTCAGCCAGAATTCACCCTTATCCAAATAATCATAGCTCGATTCTGTTACACTTAACCTATAAGCCTATGGAACTGCATATTAAAAAAGACGGAGAGTACACTTACATAGACGAAGGGCAAGGCGAGGTCTTACTTTTGTTGCATGGCCTCTTCGGTGCTTTGAGCAATTGGAATGAAGTGGTGGAAGAATTTTCTTCCGAATACAGAGTGATTATCCCCTTGATGCCCATTTACGAAATGCCTATCAAGACTGCCGGAATAGACTCTCTCACAACTTTTATAGAAGGTTTTGTGGCACACCACAAGCTCAGCGACCTGACCCTCTTGGGCAATTCTTTGGGTGGGCACATCGCCCTTACCTATACCTTGCGCAATCAAAGCAATGTAAAACGCTTGATTCTGACAGGCAGCTCCGGCCTCTTCGAAAATTCCATGGGCGGCTCTTATCCCAAAAGAGGTAGCTACGAATACATCAAAGACCGCGTAGCCTACACTTTTTATGAGCCTGAAACTGCTACCAAAGAGCTGGTAGATGAGGTTTTTGAAATCACCAAAAGCATCCCCAAGTGTATGCGCATCGTGAGTATCGCCAAATCGGCACAAAGGCATAATTTGGCCAAGCGCCTGCAAGAAATCAAAGTGCCTACCTTGCTCGTATGGGGCTTGAATGATACCATCACGCCTCCTTTGGTAGCTTATGAATTTGATAAATTGATGCCCAATACAGAGCTGCGCTTTATTGACAAATGCGGCCATGCCCCTATGATGGAGCATCCTCAGAAATTCAATAAAATTCTGGGTCAGTTTTTGCGCAATACAGTCCTTGTCTAAACCAGCCTTCTTCTCCTATGACCGCTCAAGAGCTTATCAATCCGCTTATTCCTGTGATTAAAGCCGAGGATTCCATCCAAAAAGTATTGGACTTGATGGAAGAGCTGCGCTTAGGGCAGCTTATAGTGATTGATGAGGAAGAAAAAATAAGCGGTATCGCCGAAGAGCACCAGCTCCTTGACTACCCCCACCCGGAGCAGCCTATCAAGCAGCTTCCTCTACGCCCTATTCAGACCTATATTCGCGGCAATACACACCTATTGGAGGTGCTCAAGCAAGTACAAAACCAGCAGTTGGAGCTTATCCCTATCACCGACGAGGACAATACCCTCCTCGGCCTTGCCACACTCAAAGATTTGCTCAGCTACATTACCAACTCTTATGCCCTCCAGCAAGAAGGAGGGATTTTGGTATTGCAAATGAACCAAAACGATTACTCGCTCTCCGAAATCAGCCGATTGGTAGAATCCAACAATGCCAAAATACTCAAAGCCTATTTGGAGCCGGCAGCCGACAATATGTACAAAGTGAATGTTACGCTGAAAATCAATCAAAAAGACCTCACTTACATCATTGCCACTTTTGAGCGCTTCAACTATCACATTTTGGCGAAATTTCAAGTAACAGACCTCGAAAATCTCAATCAAGACCGCATTGGCCTGCTCTTGAAATATATTGACATGTAACCCTCGGCAGCTATGCGTATTGCTATTCACGGGAGGAACTTTCAGGACAAAAACAAAGCAGCCATTCAGGGCTTGTTCGACGAGCTGAAAGCAAAAAATATCCACCTACAAGTATCAGAGCTATTTCATCGCTTCTTGCATCAAGCAGGTATCCAAGGGATTGGCAAAGACACTTTTCGCGACGGAAGCGAGCTTTTTGAAGCCGATTTTTTTCTGAGTGTAGGCGGTGATGGCACACTCCTTGAGGCCATCACCTTCGTAGGTGAAAAAGAAACGCCTATTTTGGGTATCAATGCGGGGCGCTTGGGCTTTTTGGCCATTACCTCGCCTGATACTATACAAGAGGCCATACACGCGCTTTGTGCAGGTTATTATCAGTATGATGAGCGCAGTTTGGTACATTTGGAATCGAATATAGATGTGTTTGATGGCCTCAATTTCGGCCTCAATGAGTTTACCGTTACCAAGCGCGACAGCTCCTCGATGATTATCATCCACACCTTTATAGATGGCGAATACCTCAACTCTTATTGGGCAGACGGCCTGATAATCTCGACACCCACCGGCTCTACGGGCTATTCGCTCAGCTGTGGAGGCCCTGTCATCTTGCCGCAATCCAACAATTTTGTGATTACGCCGGTAAGTCCGCACAACCTCACGGTACGCCCAATGGTAATTCCCGACAACAGTATTATCTCTTTGGAAGTAGAAGGACGTAGCAAAAATTTCATGGCCTCGCTCGATTCGCGCTCCCAAGTCATTGAGGCAGGCGTGCAGCTGGCCGTAAGCAAAGAAAAGTTCAAGGCACGCCTCGTAAAACTCAACGATAACAACTTTCTGAACACCCTCCGCAGCAAACTCAACTGGGGTTTAGATGTAAGAAATTAAGGGCTGCTCTTGAAAGTCAAATTATTATCTCTATATTTGTAGAAATGTGTGTTTATAAAAGTTTTGAACTGTCTCTTATGAAGAAGCTTTGCTACCTATTTTTTCTCCTTTTAGGTGTTTTTGCATTTAAAACAGAAAACCTTTTTGCCCAAAACCGTACGCAAGGAAGCCAATATTGGAGTATAGGAGCCGGCATTGGTATGGGGCACTACTTTGGCGACCTCGCACCTACCTCCGGCTACGGAAGTACCAACTTGGTTTATACACGCCCAAGTTTTAGTCTTTTTGCTGCCAAAAGGCTTAATGAATATTGGGGTGTGGAAGCCGAGCTTTCTTATGTGCGCCTGAAAGCCTCCGATTTTGAGAATGCCGACCCACGCAACGTGCGCCACCGCTACCGCTACCTTCGCAATCAAAACTTTCGCAACGATATTATCGAGTTGGCTGTAAAAGGTACTTTCGATTTGGTGCCCTCTCGTGGCGATTACTACCGCCGCCCTACTTACAGACCTTATCTGCACTTTGGCGTGGCAGTATTCTACCACAACCCTAAAGGCATGACTCCCGACGGCGATTGGGTAGCGCTCCAACCTTTGCGCACTGAAGGCCAAGGGCTGGTATCCTCCGATCCTGATATTGCTTATGCAAGCCGCCCTTATTCCTTGATTCAAATGGCCATTCCTTTGGGTTTTGGCTTAAAGTATAAAATTAACGACCGCATGGACTTGGGCTTTGAATTTAGCTATCGCTACCTCTTTACAGATTATATTGACGATGTGAGTGGCAATTATGCCGATCGTGGCGACTTGTTCAACCAAGTAGGTGAACTTTCTGCCATCATGGCCAACCGTACCGTAGAAGGAAGAGACCCTATATCGGGTGCTACGCGCGACTTTCAGCCTGTGGCCGACGGTGTGGCAGGCGTAGTAACCGTAACCGATCTGAGTGGCAATACCTTCAATACCGTAAATGGCTTTGGCCGTATCGGCGACCAGCGTGGCGATGGCAGCGAAGTAGATATTTATATTACCACTTCTGTAAAACTGCATATTATTTTGAACACTGGTTTGAAGTGCCCCAAATTCAGAAGATAAAAATAGTATAGAGCGGAAAAACAGTTTTTCCGCTCTTCCCTTTCCCCAAGCTTGGGCATTCTTTCTACCGCCCTTCTTCCCTCCCAAGCAAACACTTTGTCATCCATTGCTTCCTATTTTATTATGAGAGTCTTACTTTCACTTGTTCTTATATTTGTTTTTTCGCTGTCCAGCAGTGCTCAGCGCGACGAAATCGGCTTTATGGCCGGCATGATGAACTACCAAGGAGAGCTTTCGCGCTACATCAATATCGCCTCTCCCGGAATGAACGGTGGCGTGTTTGTAAGGCAAAACTGGAATGAGGCTTTTTCTACCAAGTATTCTTTTTTGTTTGGGCAAATCAATGATGCTGATAGCCGCCGTAGCGACGACGATTTTGCCAGGGCACGCAATCATGAGTTTCGTACCGGTATCTTTGAGCTGGGGGCACAGGCAGAGTACAACTTCTTGCATTTCAGAAACCCCAATGAACAGCAGCTCTGGACACCCTATCTGCTGGCAGGGATTTCGGTATTCAAAATGTCGCCTCAAGGTGAATCCAACCCTCCTTATAATCTCTTTCAGCTGGCTATCCCATTGGGAGTAGGCATTAAGTTTGTGGCAGGTGCCAACTGGAACATGGGGCTGGAGTTCAGTGCCCGAAAGACGTTTACTGATGCCCTCGACAACATCTACACCAGTCCACAACGCAACCCCAAATACTATACAGGCAATCCCTACGACCAAGATTGGTACTTTACGACCAATCTTACTGTGAGCTATACCTTTTATAGCAGTCCTTGTCCTCGGTTTTACCGATTTTAAGTTTTTTTTCGAGAAGTCCAAGGCATTTTGTAACTTGCAAAGCTATTTGAAAGTGTGTTATGTATGAAAGAATTGATAGAGCAAGATAAACTACCACAACATATTGCCATTATTATGGATGGCAACGGGCGCTGGGCAAAAAAGAAAGGCGCTGCCAGCAGGATTTTCGGACACAAACACGCCATCGAAGCCGTGAGAGATACCGTAGAAGCCTGTGCCGAGTTAGGAGTGAAATATCTTACGCTTTATGCTTTTTCTACTGAAAACTGGGCACGTCCTCAAGGAGAAGTAAACGCCCTGATGAAGTTGCTTGTATCCACTATTCGCAAAGAAACAGAAACCCTCAATAAAAACAATATTCGCCTCAGTGCCATAGGAGACATCTTTTCGCTTCCTAAAAGCTGCCAAAGAGAACTCCAAGAAGCCATGGAAGGCACCCGCCACAACAGCGGCCTCAACTTGGTACTCGCCTTGAGCTACAGTGGGCGCTGGGACATCGTGGAGGCGGTCAAGAAAATCGCCGTGCGTATCCAAAGCCAACAGCTCCACCCCGAAGACATCTCTGCCGAACTCCTGAGCCAACAGCTCTCGACAGGCCAAATCCCCGACCCTGAGCTGCTTATTCGTACCAGCGGAGAGATGCGCGTTAGCAACTTTCTGCTTTGGGAAATTGCTTATACAGAACTATTTATTACCGATACCCTTTGGCCTGATTTCAGACGGGCACAGCTCTACGAAGCCCTGATAAACTATCAGAAAAGAGAGCGCCGCTTCGGCAAAATCAGCGAACAAATCAAAACCGTAAATTCTTAAATTCTCATGAATCGCCTTTTACTGCTTTTTCTTCTGGCTTTTTTCTTGTGCCACAGCGCCTGGGCACAAGAAGATTTTGAACAAAAAAAATATACTATTAAAGCCATTACCGTAAGCGGCATCCAATTCCTTGACCCTACGGCCATCATCAACCTCTCAGGCCTCAAAGTGGGAGATACCATACGTGTACCCGGTACAGATATGGCAGGAGCTATCCGAAAGCTCTGGGGCAAAGGCCTCTTTGGCATGGTGGATATCAGCGCCTCAAAGATAGAAGGTGATGACATCTCTCTGGACATCTACTTGCAAGAGCGCCCCAAAATCTCCAGAATAGAGTTTAAGGGCATTAAAAAAGGTGACCAAACCAAGCTTAGCGAAAAATTAGGCACTATCAAAGGAACGGTGGTTTCGGATGCCGTTATCAAAAATGCACAACTTACCATCAGGAAGTATTATGCTGAAAAGGGCTTCTACAACAGTAAAATCAATGTAGTGCAAAAACGTGATACCTTGCTCAAAAACAGCTTGATGATGAGCTTTGAGATAAATAAGGGCAGCAAGGTAAAGGTAAAGCAAATAGACTTGGAAGGCATAGGACAAGTAAGCCCCAAGCGCATCAAAAAGACAATGAAAACCAAGGAAAAGAAGCCTTTCCGTATCTTTAGCAGCTCCAAGTTTATTGCCAGCAAATTAGATGAAGACAAGAAAAAGGTAATAGGCTACTACAACAGCAAAGGCTTTCGTGATGCCCGCATCGTAGAAGACACTTTTTACTTGGTGAGCGACAGCCGCCTGCAAGTAAAATGGAAAATAGAAGAAGGGCAAAAATACTACTTTAGAGACATCAACTGGGAGGGCAACTTCAAATATACCGATGAGCAGCTTAGCAGCATTTTGGGTATCAAGAAAGGTGATATTTATAACAAAGAAGAACTCAACAAACGTCTCCAATTTAGCTTTACGGAGCAGGATATTTCCTCGCTTTATATGGACGATGGCTACCTGTTCTTCTCAGTGCGCCCCGTAGAGGTTGGTGTAGAAGGCGACTCTATTGATATTGTAATGCGAATGTCTGAAGGGCCTCAAGCCGACATCAGCCAAATCATTATCAATGGCAATACCCGCACCAGCGACCACGTGATTCGCCGTGAGATTCGCACCATTCCCGGACAAAAGTTTAGCCGACAGAATATTATCCGTACCCAACAAGCCTTGGGGCAAATGGGCTATTTCGATGCAGAAAAAATCCAGATAGACCCTAAGCCCAATATCGAAACGGGTACTGTGGATATAGAATACACCCTCGAAGAGCGCCCCAGCGACCAGCTGGAGCTTTCAGGCGGTTGGGGTGGTGCTTTTGGCTTTGTGGGTACGCTTGGGGTAGTATTCAACAACTTCTCTATTCGCAGAGCAGGCAGGCTCTCCAGCTGGAGACCTATCCCTACCGGCGATGGCCAAAGGCTCGCCCTCCGCGCACAAGCCAATGGACGCGCCTTCCAAACCTACTCGGCTACTTTCACAGAGCCTTGGCTCGGTGGACGCAAGCCCAACTCACTTACTGTGAACTTTAGCTATACGGTAAACCAACGTATTGATTTTCGTGGCAATACTTTTGGGAAATTAGAGATTTTGGGAGGTTCTGTGGGAATCGGTCGCCGTTTGAGTGCCCCCGACGACTACTTTACCCTCTCTAATACGCTCAATTATCAAAACTACCGCCTCAACAACTTCAATATCGGCTCAGGCTTTTCTACGGGTGATGCGCGCAATCTTACCTTCATCACGGCGCTCTCTCGCAACAGCATCAACAATCCCACCTTCCCACGTACAGGTTCTTCCTTCTCTTTGAGCTTGGCACTTACACCGCCCTACTCGCTTTTCGACGGATTGAATACCCGCCAAGAATACAACGAATTGAGTTTACAAGAGCGCTTCCAGTGGGTAGAATACCACAAATGGATGTTTGATGCTTCTACCTTTACGCCTGTCGTTGGCAAGTTGGTACTCAATACCCGTGTACACTTTGGCTTGGTAGCACCCTACAACCAAAACAAGGGAGCCAGCCCCTTTGAGCGCTTTATCTTGGGAGGTAGCGGCTTGGCCGGACAAAACTTCATCTTTGGTACAGACATCATCGGGCTTCGTGGCTACAACGACAACAGCATTGTACCCTTCAACCCTACCGGCGAACGCACAGGTGGTACAGTCTTCAATAAATTTGTGATGGAGCTACGTTATCCGGTATCGCTCAATCCTGCTGCCACTATTTTTGTGCTTTCCTTCTTGGAAGGCGGCAACACTTGGGAAAGCCCCAAAGAGTTTAATCCCTTCAATGTGTATCGCTCTGCCGGTATAGGGGCGCGTATCTTTATGCCAGCCTTTGGACTAATTGGCATAGATTATGGTATAGGCTTCGATGAAGTTCCGGGCAACCCGGGTGCCAATGGCGGGCAATTTCACTTTATCATCGGCCAGCAAATTCGTTAATGCCTATGTATGCTCCTAAAACTGCTCTTTTGCTTCTCATGCTGTGCCTTTCGGTACCGCTCCAAGCCCAAAAGTTTGGCTTCATTGATGGCAATTTTATCTTGAATAAAATGCCCTCTCTCAGCAAAGCAAAAAAAGACTTAGATGCCTTCTCCCAGAAATCGCAAAAAGAAGTAGAAGAAAAGTTTGGCTTGGTAAAGGATCTACGTATGAAATATCAAGCCGAAGAAATCTTGCTCACTCCCGAAATGCGCCGCGAGCGCCTGCAGGAAATCGAGAAGAAAGAAAACGAGGCCAAGAACTTTCAGCAAAAGGTATTCGGCTATGAAGGCCTGCTCTACCTCAAAGAAAAAGAGTTGCGCGGTCCTGTACTTGAAGAGTTGAATAAAGCCGTAGAAAAAGTAGCACGTAAAAATGGTTTACAAGTGATTTATGACAAATCCAGCGACTTTGTCATTGTATATCTCGACCCACGCCACGATTATACCGACTATGTTTTGGAGGAACTCAAACTCGGCGACCCGGAAGACAACCCAAAACAAAATGCCAATAAACCTTAACTCTTTAGATATTTTATCTTATTTTCGCACAAATTTTAACTTTGATTCATAATGAAAAAAATAGTTTTCGCACTTGCGCTTCTTTTTGTAGGACTGAACACCCAAGCACAACAAAAAATCGGATACTTTGATGTAAATTATGTGCTTCCTCAGCTCCCCGAAGCCAAAGCTGCCAATGCCGACCTCTCCAACTATTCTAAGAAACTTCAAGAAGACCTTGGCAACAGAGAAAAAGACCTGATGGGCAAACTCGAAAAATACCAAAAAGAAGCTGCTACTATGCCCGAGCCTACCCGCGTAGCTTTTGAGAAGGAAATCAGAGCTTTGCAAGAGCAGCTTCAAGAGTTTCAGGGCAATGCCGAGCAGTCTATCCAAAAAAAGCAAAACGACCTGATGAGTCCTATCTTGGCCAAGGTAGAAAAAACCCTCAAGGAAGTAGCCAAAGAAAATGGATATACCTTTATCCTCAACAAGCAAGCGCTGCTTTTCGAGCCTGAAACAAAAGAGTTTGACATCTCCGACTTGGTACTCAAAAAATTGGGCGTTACACCTGCTGTCAAGCCTGCCGACAAGAAATAAAAATACAAGCCCTGCCAAAAGCAGGGTTTTTTTATGCCAAACAAAATGATTTTTCCTCCTTTTCTACAAGCCGGCGATCGCGTAGGATTGGTAGCTCCGGCAAGTGGTATCAAATCCGAGCAGATTGAGGCTGCACTGGCGCAATTGCAGCATTGGGGCTTTGAGGCATTGGCAAGCCCTTGGCTATTTGAGCAGTTTCACGGCTTTGCAGGCCGCCCTGAGCAGCGCCTCGAAGCATTGCAAACAATGCTTGATGATACCTCGCTCAAGGCTATCTTCTGTATAAGAGGAGGCTATGGTTGTATCCACATCATAGACCAACTCGACTTTAGGGGCTTTGTGGCAGCGCCTAAGTGGCTGCTGGGCTTTAGCGACATCACGCTATTGCTTCAAAAAATACACGGCTCAGGCATTGCCTGCATTCATGGTGAAATGCCCATCAGATGGGGCACTTGCAGCCCCGAAAGCCTCGACTCCTTACAAAAGGCGCTAAAAGGCGAGGCTTATCAGCTTGTAGCGCCACCCCACGAGGCCAACCGCACAGGAACTTGCAGCGCTCCGGCCATCGCCCTAAACTTATGTCTCTTTCATCACCAAATAGGCACAGCCACAGACATAGACACAAAAGGAAAAATATTGATTTTGGAAGATGTGGGTGAGCCCCTCTACAATATCGAAAGAATGCTCTACCATCTCAAGCGGGCAGGCAAGCTGAGCCGCTTGGCGGGCTTAGGCTTAGGCTCTTTTTCGGGGATTCGCAGCGAAACGCCCCCTTTTGGCAAGGAAGTGTGGGAGATGGTGCAGGACTTGTGTCAAGACGAAAGTTACCCCATTGCTTTTGGCTTGCCCGTAGGCCACGAAGCTGACAACCAAGCCATTGTATGTGGTGCTGAGTCGACCCTCGAAGTAAGCCCTCAAGGTACTATGCTTCGTTTTGGGAAACTTTAGCCAAATGCTTTCGTAGGAGCTTGGGCGCAAGCAGCGATTCTTGACGGATTTTCTCTTGGAGCTTCAAAAAACCTCCAATAAGTGCCTCGGGGCGGGGCGGGCAACCGGGTACATACACATCTACCGGAATAATTTGGTCCACGCCTTTTACTACATGGTAGCCATGCTGCCAATAAGGGCCGCCACAGTTGGCACAAGAACCCATCGAAATCACATAGCGCGGCTCCGGCATTTGTTCGTAGAGGCGGCGCACACGGTCGGCCATTTTGAAAGTAACCGTACCAGAAATAATAATGACATCGGACTGCCGAGGCGAGGCACGAGGAATGACCCCAAAGCGGTCTAAATCGTAGTTGGAGGCATAGGCCGACATCATCTCGATAGCGCAGCAGGCCAAGCCAAAGCCCATTGGGAAGAGCGAAGAGAGCCTCGCCCAATTCAGCAAATCATCAATAGAGGCGACAATGATGCCTCCGTCTCCCGTTTTATTTGCTTCCATCTTTTTGGAGATTTTTTTTGAGATGTTGGTACATACTTGCAGGTACAGGCGAGCGATAGGCCGACTGCTGTGGCTGGGGCTTGGCCCATTCTAAGAAGCCCTTGGCCCAAGCATAAGCCAAACCCAAAGCCAAGATACCCACAAAAACAGCCATTTCGGCCAAGGCAAACCAACCCCAGCGACCTTGGGTGGCATCGAGAAGCTCCTGCTTGCCAAAAACTGTAGCCCAAGGAAAGAGAAAGACCAGCTCTACATCGAAAAGAATAAAGACCAAGGCCAATACATAGTACCGAATATTGAAGTAACCCCAAGCATTGGTGAGCGGTTCTTCGCCACACTCGTAGGCGCTGAGTTTTTCTTCGTTGGGGCGATGCGGGCGAATGAGTGAGGCCAAGCCCAAGGTAATTAGCAAAAAAGCAAGTCCCAGCAGAATGAACAGAAAACTGACAGCAAAGGAAGAAAGCTCAGGGTTTTGCATAAAGATAAGCGAGGAGTATTTGAGCAAATGTACTAAAAAATCCTTAAAATTGTTGTAACCTTTTCGGAAAGGGGCTGTCTAAACTTGCAAGAAGCCTTCGTACATGACACAAGAAGAGGAATACAGCTATTTGGACAAAGTGCTGGCAGGAGATGCCCGCGCCTACGCTTATCTGATTAATCAGCATAAGGGCTTTGTCTTTAGCTTGTGTTTGAAGATTGTAAAAAATCGCGAAGATGCCGAAGAGCTTGCCCAAGATGTATTTCTGAAGGCTTTCCAGTCTTTAGGCAGCTTCAGGCGCAATGCCCGCTTCTCTACTTGGCTCTATCGCATCGCCTACCACAGTGCGCTCAACAAGCTCAAGAAGAAAAAGCTGGTGCAGGAGTCGCTGGACAACGAAGGCTACAATGCGGCGCAGTATTTGCCCGATACCACCTTCGAGAGCCAATTTGATGTATTGCAAAAAGAACAACAACAGCAGTATATCCGCTTGGCCTTGCAGCGGCTTCCCGAAGAAGACCACATCTTGCTGAGCCTCTTTTACCTAAGCGAACACAGCATCGAGGAAATCTCGGAGATTACCGACATCAGCAACAACAATATCAAGGTAAAACTGCACCGCGCCCGCAAAAAGCTCTATGGCGTATTGGCAAATTTGCTCCAACACGAAATCCATCATCTTCTCTAAAATACCATCGTCATGGAAGAACCTCATTCTTTTGAAGAAGAAAAAAATCAAAAAGCCCAAGACCCGGCCACTGCTTTTATCCATAAGCACCTCGACAAGTTTGCTTTGGAGCAGCCTTCGGTGCTTTTTACGGCGGATATTATGCAGAAAATCCTTGCCCAAAGCACACGAAAAGCATTGCGTCCCTTGCTCAGTAAGCCTTTTCGTTGGTTGGTGGCCTTCTTTTGGCTTTGTCTGCTCTGCCTCACCTTACTTTTGTGGGGGCAGCAGAGTACCCCAAGCAACAAGGCGCTCCAAGTACCTGCTCTTCCTTTTGAGGAGATACTGACTGCCTATCTGCCTGCCGACGCACTCTCGCTGGCCTTGCTCATCGCCTTGCCCTTTGCAGTGGTAGGGCTTTGGCGGCTCGACCACTGGCTCAAGAGGCGCTTCTCGATAAGAAAGGAAATTTAAAATGCGCAGGCAGAGATACTTTTGAACTTTACAGACAATTTTGCTAAGTTTGCAATCCTGATAAACAAGGTACCTTATCCCCATTCTGACAAAGTCTTATGTTTGAGAATTTAAGCGAAAAGCTCGACGGTGCGCTCAGAGCCATTAAGGGCAAAAATAAAATTACTGAAATCAACGTGGCCAATACGGTCAAGGAAATCAGAAAAGCCTTGCTCGAAGCCGACGTAAACTATAAAGTAGCCAAAGACCTTACCGACCGCGTAAAAGAAACTGCCCTCGGCCAAAAAATACTGGTAGCCGTAGAACCCGGGCAAATGCTCGTAAAAATTGTTTATGACGAGCTGACGGCACTCATGGGTACCGAAAAGCAAGACCTGAAGCTCCAAGGCAGTCCCAGCGTAATTCTGATGGCAGGCTTACAAGGTTCCGGTAAAACGACCTTTTCGGGCAAGTTGGCCAACTATCTCAAAAAACAAAACCGCCAAGTACTCCTCACTGCCTGCGACGTGTATCGCCCTGCGGCCATCGAGCAGCTCAAAGTACTGGGCGAGCAAATCGGCGTGGAAGTATATGCCGAACCCGACAATAAAAATCCTGTGCAGATTGCCCAAAATGCACTGAAGCATGCCAAAGCTACCAACAAACAGATTGTGATTGTGGATACTGCCGGACGCTTGGCTGTAGATGAGGAAATGATGCAAGAGATTGCGGCTGTAAAAGAAGCCCTTAATCCGCAGGAAATCCTCTTTGTAGTAGATGCCATGACGGGACAAGATGCCGTCAATACCGCCAAGGCCTTCAACGACCGCTTGAACTTTTCGGGCGTGGTGCTTACCAAGTTGGACGGCGATACGCGCGGTGGGGCGGCGCTCTCTATTCGTGCCGTAGTAGAAAAACCTATTAAGTTTGTAGGTACAGGCGAAAAGATGGAAGCTATTGATGCCTTCTATCCCGACCGTATGGCCAGCCGTATCCTCGGCATGGGCGATGTGGTTTCTTTGGTAGAGAAAGCCCAGCAGATGTTTGATGAGAAAGAAGCTGAGCGCCTCAACAAGCAAATTCGCCAGAACCAGTTCAACTTCGAGGATTTTTACTCGCAGCTGCAACAGGTGAAAAAAATGGGTAATATCAAAGACCTGATGGCCATGATCCCGGGTATGAGCAAGGCCATCAAAGATGTGGACATCAGTGATGATGCCTTTAAACCCATCGAAGCCATTATCCAATCTATGACCAAAAAAGAGCGTGGCAACCCTGATGTACTCATTGCAGGTACTACCAGTGCCAGCCGCAAAAAACGCATCGCACAAGGCAGTGGCACCTCGGTACAAGAGGTAAACAACCTCATCAAGCAGTTTAGCGAGATGAAGAAGATGATGAAAAAAGTAAATCAAGCCCAACAACTTCAACAAAAAGGCAAAAAGATGTTTAGGAGGTAAGTTTGAGAGGGG
>DAIQNQ010000041.1:0-3626 GCA_036788275.1 Thermonemataceae bacterium | reverse complement strand
GACTAATATAGTATAACGATGGGACAGTCACTCGTAAAAAACTATATCCATATCGTGTTTAGCACCAAACACCGCGAAGCGCTCATATACCCACCCGTAGAAGCAGAACTACACGCCTATCTGGGTGGTATCTGCAAGAAACTCGACTGTCCGGTTCTGAAAGTGGGTGGTTATACCGACCATATCCACATCCTCTGTATGCTTTCTAAAAAGATAGCCCTGATGAAATTGATGGAAGAACTGAAATCGCATTTATCGAAATGGATAAAAAGTAAAGGTCCCGGATATGAAAATTTCTATTGGCAGGATGGCTACGGGGCATTTTCAGTAAACCCCTCTGAAGTAGATAAGGTAATCGCCTATATTGAAAACCAACACGAACACCATAGCAAAAAAGCTTTTCAGGATGAGTACCGTGCCTTTCTAAAGAAATATAAGGTTGAATATGATGAGAAGTATGTTTGGGAGTAGGCTTAGGCGAATCCACGACGTTGATAGATTCCGCCCTTGCAGGGCTTAGCACCTCGTGGTTTTGTTTTCACAGAGCTACACCCTGTGTTGGTTGATGATGCCCCTTCGGGGCTGGTTCTAAATAGTGATATAGCTCTGTGAGGGTACACAAGTGTAGTACTAAAGTCTCTGTCCATCTTAAATAGCTTCTGCTAAAAATCCTAAAAATTATATATTTGCAAATGGACTTTATAAAGTATAAATATCTCCACTTTCACACCAAAACAACTTGTATATGAAAACATCCATCTTCTTCACATTACTAACGCTCATTGCACATCTTGCAAGTGCGCAAAAGACCCTCAAAGTGACACTCACTGACTGCAAAACCAAAGAACCTATTCCTTATGCCCATGTGGGTATTGCAGAAAAAGGCATAGGCACTATTTCTAATGAACAAGGACGCTTTGCGCTCAGAATACCCGCAGAAAACATGAACGACACCCTGACCATCTCCTACATTGGCTATGAAACAAAACGTTTGCTCATCAGCTCCATTCCACCGGATGTAGCGCTTTGTCCGTCCAATATCCAACTCAAAGAAGTAACAGTAAAACCCAAAAAAGAGAAGACATTAGGCCGTAGAAAAGGGACAGGCAATTCCTCCTTCGCATTTCAGAGTATTGGCTCCGGTGGAGAGTACGCAAGCAAAATTTCTAATAGCAAAAGTGTAGTCATCAGGGAAGTAGGAGTTTATGTCGAAACAAAATGCGACTCGCTTACAATGAGAATAAATCTTTATAAAGCAAACAAAAATAAGATTGGCGAGCCTCTCAATACCGTACCTTTTATATGGCGCACAGCCTCCAAAGGGAAGGCTTGGCTCAACTATGAACTACCACAGCTTATTGAGATTGAGGAAAGCTTTTTTGTGGGTATAGAAATCCTAAAATCATCTACCAAAGAGCAATTCTGCTTTGTTATGTTCCAAGGCAATTATCAACTCATAAAATCTGACAACTACACACGCATTACAAGTCAAGATAAATGGGAGCGATGGGACATAGATGTGCCTATCAGAGTTGTCGTAAATTATGATTAAGGGTATGCGAGAAGCTGTACAAGGCCTCAAGGTTTTTAGTACTTTAAGGGAGTAAAACTCCCCCTTAAAGTACTAAAACTCTTCATCAATTAGTTCTCTATTTACCATTCCACCTGCTATTCCACCCATTGCGATTGCATACGATACTGCTCGCATCATACTTGTATTGTCGCCACAGGCATAAATTCCTTGAACAGTCGTCTTTTGGAATGGGTCAATTTTAATATAATTTTGTTCAGTAATTTCGCAATTTAACTGTTTTGGAATACTGCAATGTTGCTCAAAAGCAGGTCGAGCGTACAGCGCTTTAAGTTTTTGATTTGTCCCATTTTTGAAAACAATACTTTCTAAATATCCTTTATTGTGGTCGAAATAGTCAATTTCAGATTCGCTAATTTTAATATCGTGTTTTGTTAGTTTTTCTATTTGTTCTGTTGTCAATATTGATTTTCCATTTGTGAAAATTGTTAAGTCTTTTGTCCAATTACTGATTAATTTACCCATTTCAAAAGCCATATCTCCGTTGGCAAGAATACCTGTTTTGTCGTTATTATATTCGTAACCGTGACAATAAGGACAATGAATTACAGAAATTCCCCAACATTCTGTAAACCCTTTTATTTTGGGCATAATGTCTTTTACTCCCGTTGCGAATATTAATTTTTTAGCTTTAAAAATATTGCTGTTTTCTGTTCTGATTTCAAAGCCGTTTTCTGTTTTCTTGCCGCTTGTTGCAAATCCTTTGAAGAATTTAATAGTTTTATATTCTTCAACTTGTTGTTTTGCGAGGGTTGATATTTCTTCTGGTGTTTTCCCGTCCTGTGTCAAAAGATTGTGCGAATGTGGTGTCTGACTGTTACAAGGCTGTCCGCTGTCAATAATAAGCACATTTCTAAGAGAACGCCCCAGAGCCATGGCAGCAGAAAGCCCTGCGTAGCTCCCGCCAACAATAATTACATCAAAAACTGTCTTATCTTTCATTTCGTTGTATTTTGAGATTGCATTTAGTGAAAAAGGCAAAGCCAAAGCAGTCAAAACGAGTCCGTTCTGAACGATAAAATCACGCCTTGTCTGCTTCATCTTTTCCATTGGTTAAACTTATATACTTGCAACATTATTGCAAATATATAAGTTTTCATTAGGATATGCTATTTTCTTGCACCTTTATTTTACCACGGTCGCTTCAAGCTCTACGCTTAGGGTTTCAAAAAGACTTTTGACTTCCAGTACCGTGGTAGCTTGTTTTATCTCGTTTGCGCTTATCCACGCTTGGAGGACATCGAAGCTTTCGAGTAGCTCGGCATTGGAGGTAGTGTAAATATTGAGTCTTACGATATTTCTTAGCTCATAAGCCGCTTCGACGATAATTTTTTCCAAATTTTGAAGCGCCTGTAATAATTGTGAGCGCATATCTTTGTCGCTGGATACTCCTTCATCACTGATAGCCGTTTGCCCGGAAACATACAGCGTACTTTGAACATTCTTTACTTCTACGGCTTGCACATAGCTTCTTGCATCTTGCCAGCTCCAAGGATTCACAATACTTTTTTCCATGATTCAAATAATTAAAATAATGAGATAAATACTTGGTGCAAATAACCCACTACTTTTTGGAATACAGGTGTGACCCAAATCACTTCTTTTTATTACTACGCTTATACAACCTGCTGAGCGTTTCTCTGGAAACGCCAAGATACAGGGAGAGTACAGATTTGGGAATTCTTTGGACAAGAGACGGATACAAATGCAGAAATTGCTCATATCTCTCTTTGGGAGATGACGTAAGGAGCGACAGAACTCTTCTCTGATTGGCGATGTGTCCTTTTATTGATTTGTCGAGAAAATAATGGGATAAGCCGTATTTTTCCAAAACACTGAAATAGTCATCATAACTCAAAGCATACACTTCCGTATCTTCAAGGCATTGGAGTACCAAAGTTGCTCTGGTTTGGTTATAAAATGCCAAGAAGTCTGTTTCCCACCAGTTTTCAAAAGCAAATGACAAAATAAATTCTTTGACTTCGGGATTGAAATAAGAAAGTTTGACCAAGCCGGAGGAGATAAGATAAATCTC
>DAIQNQ010000040.1:0-19830 GCA_036788275.1 Thermonemataceae bacterium | reverse complement strand
CATCCAAGCTTTTCATATCTTGCTCAAATTCCTCAAACTCCTTGGGGGCAATCTGGCGAAGCTCTTCTTGGCGCTCGCGGATAAGCGAAGTATAATATGCCTCGGCCTCGGCCAATTCGGGGTTAAGCTTGCGCAAGGGCTGCTCTTGTGCTACCTGCGAGCCAGTCTGTTGGCCCGAATAGCGCTGTGTAGTCCAATAGCCTACCACCAGGAGGAGAATCACTGCTGCGGCGGCTTGCCAAAGTCTTCTGTAAGAGATGGTGATGCTCCCCCCCTTCTCTCCGAAGGGCTTTTCGGGTGGAGGCAGCAAAAGCTCTTTTTGCTGTTCCTCTTGGTCTTCGTCTAAGCCGGCGCTTATTTTCTCCCAGAGGTCTTCACGAGGCTCAAATTGCTCTTTGAGCGCCTCTTGTTGTTGTCGAATAAATCTTTCTAAAGCATCCATACTTTTACCTTTCGTTTTGGTGCAACATCTCTCTAAGTTTGGCCTTGGCGCGATTCAACTGCGACTTAGAGGTGGATTCTGTAATGCCGAGCAGGGCGGCAATCTCCTTGTGTGAATAATCTTCTAATAAATACAAGCTCAGTACCGTTCTAAAGCCGTCGGGTAGCTGCTGAATGGCCTCGTGCAAGCGTGCTATCTGCCATTGGTGCGCTTCCTCGTCTATGGCCTCCTCTTCGTGTGCGTCGTAGCGCTCGTGGTCGAACTCTGTCCATTGCAGCTTGCGTTTTTTAAGTTGATTGATGGCCTTATTTACCACAATTCGCTTCAACCAAGCGCCAAAAGAAGACTCTCCCTTGAAGCTGTCTATCTTTCTGAAAGCATCCAGAAAAGCTTCTTGCAATATATCTTCTGCCTCGGCAGTATTGTTCAACACACGCATCGCCGCATGAAACATCGCCTTGGCGTAAAGCCGATACAATTCGGCCTGTGCTTTTCGCTCGCCTCGCCTACAGGCTTCTACCAATGCATGGTGGATATCTACGTAAGGGCTGTTCAAGGGTCTGTCTCTTTTTGATGATGTTGAAATTCGATACAATGACCGCCGCCTGAGCAAAAGGTTGCTTGCGTCTCCAAAAATTTTTCTCTGTAAAAGCAAAAAAGCCTTTTGGAGTGCTCCAAAAGGCTTTTTTATAGAAATATTTTTTTACACCCAACCCAGCTGTTTGCTGATAAGCCCCTCTTTGAGGGCATAAGGCGATACCCGCACTTGGGGCAATTGGTAGGACGACAATACACAATGCAGCAGGCAAGAAGCCACCACAATCATATCCACGCGCATTTCTATCATTCCCGGTATGGCAAGGCGCTGCGCTCTGTTTTTACCGAGGAGGTCGCCAAACATTTCTTCAAAGTCTTGGGTCGAAAAAGCACTTTCTTTTTCGTAGTTCAAAGTATCTATTTTTTTTCTTCGGAGATTGATTTCGTCGAGGGTATCAAAAGTGCCCGAAGAGCCGATAAGTACCTGAGGGCGAAAGGTGGCAACGGCTTGTGTCAGGCTTTGCAGCTTTTCGGCTACATAGTCTTTCAAGTGCTTTACGTCCTCTTGGCTGATGGGGTCGTGCTGCATAAACATATCCAAAAGGCGCTGTGCCCCTATCTCAAAGCTCTTTTTCCAGAATATTTTCTGATGGCTTCCAATGATAAACTCCACGCTGCCTCCACCAATATCCATAATGAGTGCCGGGCTTTCGCCTATAAAAAGGGCTGTTTTTACCCCATAATAAATGTATTCGGCTTCTTGCTCACCGGAGATAACTTGAATGCCCAGCTGAAAATCTTGCAGCACCTTTTTTACAATTTCCTCTTTGTTGGAGGCATTGCGCAGGGCACTGGTAGCCGTGATAGAGATATTTTCGGGTAGTACTTGGTATTTGTCGAGGGTTTTGCGAAATTGCTTGAGTGCATCAAACATACGTTCTTGGGCCGCTTCGTTGATATAGCCCTTAGAAATCCCACCTTGGCCGATTACTACGGCGATTTTCTCTTTATGGAGCACCTGAAAGTCATCTCCGGCTGCTGCCGGGCGCTCTATCACCAACAAATGAAAAGTATTGGTGCCCAAATCTATGGCAGCAATGGGTTCTCCAAGAGTTTTCTGGGGATTTTTTTGGGCGGTATGTAGATGCGTTGGCTCCATTTTTTGTTGAATGGCTTTCTATCAAACTTTGCGCCAAATATATGACAAAGCTGTACATTTCTAATAATTTCTTGCATTAACGAAATGTTAATTATATTTATGGATATGAAGAAAATTTCACGCCGCAGAGCGCTTCGGCAGCTCGGAGCTTTGGGCTTAGCCACCGGATTTTTGCCGCACGTTGCTTTTTCTCGCAGCCAAGAGCGCCTCAAAATAGGTATTCGCGGAGGGCAGGTATTGCATGAAGGGCGGCTCAAGCCCTTGTTTGTGGGTGTTACGAGCGCCAATCGCCTTCAGGTATCAGAGCAGGAGCTTCCGGCAGCCCAAATCATAGAGGCTTCGGGCAAGATTGTGAGTCCGGGTTTTATTGATATTTTAGCTGATAATGCGGGCAATCCTGAGCGCAGCTATGCTACTTTTGAAAAATACAAGTTGAGCGATGGCCTCACAAGCGTACTCCAAATGCACGGCTGCATGGCCGATACGGCTGCATGGCATCGCCGCTTCGATGCTTTGCCGCACTATGTAAACTACGGTGGTGGTGTATTTGTCATGCTTATTCGCATGCAATATACCCAACTGGCGCAGCGGCTTCGCCAAGTAGAAAAGTGCTTGGCAGAGGGTGCATTAGGCGTATGCCACAGCATCGAGTACCAGCCCACGCCTTACAGTGAGCTGGTGGCTTATGGCCGCTTGGCCTGCAAATACAAGCGGCCTTTCTTTTTACATCTGCGCTACTCTGCCGAGGCTACGGAGCTCAAAGGTGTGCAAGAGGCCATCCAATTGGCCAAAGATACCGAGGCACACATACATATTGCCCATCTGCACTCTACAGGAGGCACTTATCACATGGCCAAGGCTTTGGCGCTTATTGAGGAGGCGCGCAAGCAGGGTCTGCGTATTACGGCTTGTGTATATCCGTACAGCTATTGGGCTACTTATTTGGCTTCTAAGCGCTTTGATGAGGGCTGGCAGCAGCGCTTCAATATCTCTTATGAAGATCTCACGGTGGTAGGCACCGGTGAGCGGCTCAATACCAAAACTTTTCAGCAATACAGACAGCGCCAAGGGCTTTTGGTAGCCGTACCGGAAGGAACGATGCCCTTAGACAAAACGGTGGATTTGGCCTTGCAAACAGATTTTTGTATAGTGGGCTCCGATGGGGGCATCGAGTCGGAGGCGCGCGCCAACAATCACCCGCGAGGTGCGGCTTGCTTTGCTACTTTTATTCGGCACGGCCTCAATATAGGACTGAGTATGCCGCAAATATTGGCCAAAATCACCACGTTGCCACGACAACTGCTGTTGCCTGCGCTAAAAGAAAGAGGAGAAATTGCCTCGGGGCATATAGCTGACCTCACGATTTTCGACGCGGCACGCATACAAGGAAAAGCCTCGGTGGCCAATCCCAATCAGTTTTCGGAAGGTATCGAGGCTGTGGTACTCAATGGTACTTTGGTATATCAACAAAAAAAGCTTTTGGCACAAAAGGGACAGCCGATACGCTATTCTTCTTAATATCAACGCTTTTTATTAGATTTTTCTTCTTCTTTGCGGCGTTTTTCTACCAAAATAGCCAAAAAGCTGGCCGGATTCTCGGCGCTGTTGTCGGGGGCAGGCAGATAAGCCTCGTGTGGGCGCGCTTGAATAGGCTTGAGAGGTTGCTCTTCTATTTCTTTGAGCTCTTCTTCCGAAAGTTTTTTATCCAGCAAATCATCTAATACGGGCTGTCCGGCATCTACCCAGCAAGTGTACCAGAAGTCGGCTACCATCTTGATAGAAGCGCGCATGCGGCGTTCTACTTGTCCGCTGAGCATATCGTGGTAGTCTTTGGAAAAGTTTCGCGAATAGGTTTTGATGGTAAGGCGATTGCGCTCCTCGAAGGTGTATTTTTTGCCTTCGTCGAAGGCAGCGGTCAATTCTTTTTCAAAGCGCAGTACCGAGTCCAAAGCCATGTGTGCATTGGTTACGGCCTCCCAAGCCTTGAGCTGGGGGTTTTCGATGTAGCTGGCTGCTCCCACAAAGAAGTCGTAATCGTCGGAAAAAAGCTCCGGCAGGCGCGACTCCCAAAAGCCGTGTATGCCCAACTGCCCTGTGAACTGGCCATTGTAGTTTTCGGTGGTATGGAGTGGTACATTGGCATCGCCGATGTAGTGGCCTAAGTCAGCACTAAGGCGCAAAATGGCTTTGGCATCTTTGCGGCGGAAGGCCTCTGTAAGCTGATATTTCATTTTAGAGATGTGCCATGGCACGATGCCATAGGCCATGAGAGTATCTTCTCCGAAGCGCTCGACGGCCTGCTTCCAATAGCGAGGCATTTTGAATACAGCACTGTCTTGATAGTATTTGTCGTAGATGTCTATATCAATATAATGTCTGGGGGCTTCTCCCTCTACGGAGTAGCGCCTGCGGTCGGGATTTACGGAGTTTTCGGTAAGATACACGATGTGGTACTTGTAGAAGCGCACCATTTCGGAAGGCAAGGAAAATACGGCCAGCCGATTGATACGTTGATGCCCAAAAAAGCCCCATTGTACCTTGCGGGGTGTCCAAGAAAGCAAAAGTAGCAGCAGACCACTTGCCAAAAGAAGTTTTTTGCTCATAAGGTATATCTTAAATAAGAACACTAAAATATGAAATTATCAGCTTTGGTGCAAAAGAAAAGTCTTGTGAGCAGCTTAGGAGGGTGAGAGATGTATATACTTAAAAAAGCACTTTGTAGAAAAGTTTTTAGAACTATTCTTAAGCTGAAAAATAGGCTGGGGACACTTGATGTTCCTGCTTTTCAGACAGAGGAAGAACATAATTGAGTTTTTCTCAATTTTTATACCCGAAACAAAGTGGTTTTACAGGGAAAAGACCTTAAAAACCATCCCCAGCTGCTGGCTTCGCCGACCTTCGGTTTTTAGAAGTAGGAGGTATCAATACTTCAAAAAGCGTTCTATTTGGCTGTTAAGGAGTTGGTTGTAGAGTGCGTTGGTTACTTTTCCGTCTTCCATGTTCTTTTCTACCTGAATTAGCTTGACGCGTGTGCCGAGCACATTGCCATTGAGGTAAGAAAAAATATCCGTAAGGTGGCTCAATGCCAAAGCTCCACCTTGTACCCCTGAAGAAAGCCCCACCAAAGCGATGCGCTTGTTCTCGAAGGGACTGGGATAAGGCATTCCATCAATAAAGGTTTTGAGCACGCCCGGAAAAGAACCGTTGTATTCGGGCACTATGAATACATAGCGCTCGGCCTCCAAGATACTCTGTCGGAGCAGGTTGAACTTGGCATTTTTGCCGGAATTTTTATAAAGTGCCGAAAAAGCAAAGTCGTGGGGCAAATCCACCAAATTGATAATTTGGCTTTCGGCCTCGTGCGCTGTCAAGAGCGACTGATAATAAAAAGCTACTTGCTCTGAGGTAGAATCGGGACGGTTGGTACCAACAACAATCGTAATCATAAAAAATAGTGCTAAAAATGAAAAGCAGGCAAAATGCCTGCTTCTTATAACCTCTCTGTGCGGTGAAAGTTTCGCTTATTGGTCTCTTTCTTTGAGCCAACCGAAGATGGTCGGGCTGAGCTCGCTCTGGGAGCGCGCACCCACAAACACCCCGATATGCCCACCGGGAAACTCGTAGGTTTTTACATCTTTGGAGCCCACATGTTTTTCGAAGGGAATAGAACAAGCCGGCGGCACGAGGTGGTCGGAGGCTGCGTAAATATTGAGCAGTGGCATCGTAAGGTTTTTCAGATTTACTTGATAGGAGCCTACCACCAGCTCTCCTTTGATGAGCTTATTGCCTTGGTACAAATCTTTGATAAATTGCTTAAAGCAAGCCCCTGCTTGGTCGGGGCTGTCGGCCACCCATTTTTCCATACGCAAGAAGTTGAGCACCTTGTCGCGGTCATCCATAATGTCCACTACGCCGGTATATTTTCTGATTTTGGCCATAGGCTTGAGCATCTCGAAACCCACATTGAGAAATTCGCCCGGAATAACGCCTCCATTGTTCTCTACCAGCTCATCCACGTTCATATCCTTCGACCAGCGGAAGAGCAAGCCTTCTTTGGGCGAAAAGTCTATGGGTGTAACCATGGCGATGAGGTTTTTTATTTTTTCGGGATGGGTAGCCGAGTAAATCGTACTGAAAGTTCCCCCTTGGCATACGCCGAGCAGGTTGATTTTGTCCAGACCGTGCCGTTCCCTCACAAAATCTACACAACTATCAAGATAGCCGTTGATGTAGTCGTCCATAGAAGTATAACGATCGGCACGCGACACATAGCCCCAATCTATGATGTAGATGTCGAGGCCCAATTCCAGCAGTTTTCTAATAATACTCCTATCAGGCTGCAAGTCCATCATGTCTTGCTTGTTTACGAGTGCATAGGCAATGAGCAACGGGGTTTTTAGGTTGGCCTTTCCTTCTCTTTTGTAATGGTACAAGGTGATTTTGCCATCGTTCCACACTTTTTCTTTGGGGGCGGTAGCAATGTCTATTTCGTCTATTTCGGAGAGGGTTTGGTAGCTTTGGAAGACCTTATTGGCTTTTTCTGCGTATTTTTCAGCTTGCTGAATGATTTTTTCTTTCATAAAAACAACAATATTTGAGATGAGATAGAATACAAGTGAGGAGCGTTAGGCCGCCTATGGCCTACAAGCAAATATATGCATAAATCGCTTAGATAGGCAAAAATAAAAAGAGCAAAAGCATTTAGACAGCCTTTGCGCCTGGATGTGTAGAATGCCCCTCGACTAAATCAGTTGCTCCAAAGCGATGGTATAGGCGCTTTCCGAAAGCAAAGTTTTAGACGCATTTTTTTGATGTACTTTTTCGAGGGCTTGTCCAATGGTATGAGAAATATCGGTAAAAATCCCCTCATCAGTCACTTGGCGGTGCTCCTCGGTCATCAGGTAGGCAAAGACCCGCGCCATGCCGCAGTTGGCAATGAAGTCGGGTAGCAGCGCCACGCGCGTATCCACTGATTGGGCGATTTGGCCATAAAAAATCTCAGGGTCTTGGAAGGGCACGTTCGCACCGCAAGACACCACTTCCAAGCCATTGGCAATGAGCTGGTCGGCTTGGCTTTGTGTAACCAAGCGAGAGGCTGCCGCCGGAATAAAGACCTCTGCACCCATGCCCCATATCTGGGTGTTGAGTTCAGCAAAAGGAATGAGCTTATCTGCTACCAATGTATTGCCTTCGCGGTCGGCAAAGAGTTTTTTTATCTCGACCAAGTCGTAGCCTTCGGGGCGCATCAAGCCCCCCTCTCGGTCTATAATCCCCACAATGCGCGCACCTTCTTTAGCCAAGTAAAGTGCTGCCGTAGCACCCACATTGCCCCAACCTTGTATAATCACCCTTTTACCGGCCACTTGCCCGCCCCAAAGGCGGTAATAATGTCGCACGGCCTCGGCCACGCCATAGCCTGTAATCATATCAGCCACAGTATATTTTTTTCCGCCATCAGGCACATAGCGTGCATCTTCTATAATTTTGGATACGCCTTGGCGGAGCTGTCCTACCTTTTGGATTTTGGCGGCCTTGGAAGGCTGAAAGTGGCCGTTTACGATGCCCTCTTGTGGATGCCACAGCCCGTAAGCCTCTGTGATGGGGATTACCTCGTGGATTTCGTCCACATTCAGGTCGCCGCCGGTGCCGTAGTAGTTTTTGAGAAGGGGAAATACTGCCTTGTACCAGCGCTGCAATACACCTGCTTTGCGGGGGTCTTTGGGGTCGAAGTTGATGCCCGACTTGGCACCGCCAATGGCCGGTCCCGATACAGTAAACTTCACTTCCATCGTTTTGGCCAGCGACTCTACTTCTCTTTGGTCGAGCCCGGGGCGCATGCGTGTACCGCCTCCGGCAGCGCCTCCGCGCAGGGAGTTGATGACCACCCAGCCCACGGCTTCGGTTTCGGGGTCGTGCCATTCAAATACGATTTCCGGTTTTTTATTCTCAAATTTTGCCAATAAATCTTTCATTGCTCTGCTTTTTTTACCTTTATTGTTGGATGGATTTTTTGAAATTTTGAATATTGAAACAAAACTAAGAAAAACTTGTAGGATTTCAAGTAATTGCAGCGCTTATATGAACATTGTAATAGATATTGGAAATACCCGCTACAAAGCGGCTGTTTTTGAAGAAGAGCAGCTCGTAGAGAGTATCGAAAGCAAGGATTGGGAGGCGGTGATGGCACTTTGTCGCCTTTATGCTTGCCAATACGCCTTGCTCAGCTCAGTAAGAAATCCCGAAGCAAACTTGCTGGAGATTTTGCAGGGAGTTTTGCTGTCGCCCCTGCTCCTGCTTTCGCACCAAACGCCCGTTCCGCTACAAAATCTTTATCATACTCCCGAAACGCTGGGCATGGACAGGCTGGCTGCAGTAGTGGGCGCACAAGGGCTTTACCCCCAACACAATTGCTTGGTGATAGATGCCGGCACTTGTATCACCTACGATTTGGTGGATGTCCAAGGGCGCTATCAGGGAGGGCTGATTAGTCCGGGCGTGGCCATGCGCTTGCAAGCCATGCATCACTTTACTCAAAAGCTGCCTTTGCTGCCTTGGGAGGCTTCGCAAACATTGCCTGCTTTGGAGGGCAAAAGTACCGCCGAAGCAATGCAAGGAGGGGCTGTACATGGAACGATACAAGAAATGGAAGGCCTTATTGGAGGCTTTGCGACACAGTATCCTGATTTGAAGGTGCTAATTTGTGGGGGAGATACATTTTTTTTTGAAAGTATGATAAAACAACCCATATTTGCAGTTCAAAAATTAGTATTGTTTGGCTTAAATCGAATTTTAAGATATAATGTTTCTCAAAAAAATTAGTTGGCAATCTATCTTTTTATTGCTTCTAAGCACCACCTACATACAAGCCCAAAACTCACCTTTTTCGCTGCTGGGCGTTGGCAATCTACAAACTGAGGCCTTTTCGCCCCATCAAATGATGGGCAATTTGGGTACGAGCCAATACAACCTGCTTTATGCCAACAATACCAATCCGGCGTGGCTGGTCAAAAATCGCAATGTAATTATTGAGGTGGCTGCCGGAGGCCAGCTGCAAAGTATTCGCGACAACAGTCAGTCGCAGAGAGACTTGAGCGCCAATCTATCCTACTTTTCCTTGGCGATGCCTATTACCAAGAAGTGGACTACCAATATTGGTCTCAAGCCTTTTAGTACTGTCAGTTACGATATTGAGTTTTCGGAAGGTATCCCGAATACAGATTTTCAGGCCAACTATGCTTACAGAGGGCGAGGCGGTTTGAATAGTTTCTTTTGGTCGAATGGCTTTCAGCTGTACAAAAATTTGCTGGTAGGAGGAAAAGTAAGTTATATCTTTGGGGCTTTGGTCAGCGAAGGCGAAACACAATTAGACTTTTCTTTGTTAGAAAACAAGATTATCTCTTTTGAGCGCAGAAGCGTGGGCGGTTTTATATTAAGTCCCTCATTGGCTTACACTATTCCGCTCAAAAACAAAAGAAATATCAATTTAGGAGCTGTTTATGATTTTGCAGGCAATCTCTCCGGCACACAGTTTAGCACCGTGGAGCGCCGCAACCAAAATGATGCCCCTATCAATATAGATACCTTGGCGATAGATGTGCCGGGGAGCTTGAATATCCCCCAGCGTGTTAGATTGGGTGTGAGCTTGGATTACCCCCTTCATTGGAATATCGGTGTAGATGTACAAATCCAACAATGGGCACAAGCCAGCTCTTTTGGCCAAGCCAGCAACCTGCGCAACACTTGGGGTGTAGGTGTAGGGGGAGAGTACACGCCCGATTACCGTGCCACAGGCAATGCCTTTAGTAGGGCAACGTATCGCGCGGGAGTCTTGTACCAGCAATTGCCAATAGTTGCTGGTAATCAGCAAGTTAATGAGTTTGGTATCAATTTTGGTACATCACTGCCCGTAGGAGGCACTCAATCTTCTGTAACCTACCTGCATCTGGGCTTTGGCTTGGGGCAAAGGGGCAGTATCTCCGGCAATGGGCTGCAAGAACAGTTCTTCCGCTTTTCGTTAGGAGCATCTTTGAGTGACTTTCAGTGGTTTAGAAAACCCAAAATCAATTAATATTAAAAACCATACTGCCATGAAACGTAATACTTCAACCTATTTACCAATTGTATTAATTGCTTTGTTTTTGAGTAATGAGCTGTTTGCTCAGCAAGTAAAATGGCCTGAATCTCCAGAGCTGCGCAAAGAAGCTGAAAAGCACAATGTGATTTACTATGATGCCATGCAAGCCAAAAAATTCCAGGAAGCTGCCAACAGCTTGGGATGGCTGCTCAAAAATGTGCCCGACCTTTCCGAAGATATTTATAAAGCTGCTCCCAAAGTGTATCCTGAGCTTATCAAAGAGCTTACAGATGCCAATGCCAAGGCTGCTTACCAAGATACCTTCCTGACCAGCTTCGACAACCGTGTAAAATACTATGGCAATGAGGCTTTTGTACTCAATTATAAAGGCTACTATTTGTATCCGTATTACTACAACCGTCCTGCCGAGCAAGAAAACATGTACAACACCTACAAGAAAATTGTAGAATTGAACGGGAATAAGACCTATTCTCCCAATGTCAATTTCTTGATTGCTTTGGCTTCTACACGCAGAAAAGCAGACAAGATAAATGATGCGGACTACATTGCCCTTTATGAGCAATTGATGACTATCGCAGATTATAATGTAAAAAATGATGAAGCACAGAAAGCTGCTTGGGAAAAAAGTATAGATGATTTGAACAAGTACTTTGCTTCAAGCGTGAAAATCACTTGTGAGGTAATCAACAACAACTTGGCTGCCAAGTTTAAGGCCAGCAAAACACGTGAAGAAGCTGATAAGCTGAAAAGATATATGGTGGCCGCCGACTGCTACTCTGAGCCTCTCTTCTTGGAAGTGATGGAGTTTATTGCCAAAGATGAGCCTAACTATGCCAACTACTCAATCATTGGGAAAATCTACGAGTCGAAAAGAGAGCACCCCAAAGCAAAAGAATATTATGGCAAGGCCGCAGAAGTAGGTAGCAATGGTGCAGAAAAAAGCAAGGCTTATAAGGAAATCATGGAAATAGAGTTCCGTATCGGTGCCAAAGCTTCTGCCAGAGCTTATGCTCAGAAAATGATGGCCTCAGACCCCAGCCAAAGCAGCTATGGCTACACCGTAATCGGTAACTTGTATTTGGGGAGTGGCAGCGATTGCGGTAACGAAAACCCTGTGATTGCCAAAGCTTATGCCATCGCCGCTTACGAAGCCTACAAAAAAGCAGGCAATCAAGAGAAGATGAACATGGCCAAGAAGTACTTCCCCAGCACCGAGGAGATATTCCAATCTACAATGGGTGGCAAAACCGTAACACTCTCTTGCTGGATAGGTGAAACGGTAACGATTCCTACGCCATAATTATCCATACAAAAAACTATCAAGTGGCCGATATTTGCTTAATTTTGTGGCAAATATCGGCCACTTTTCTTTGGAAGCCCCTATGAAACAGTTCTGGACAGCCTGCCTCTTGGCATTTGTTTGTGTTGCTTGTGATACCAAAAATACTGACCTCTCAAAGTTTGAAGCTTACGAAGGGCCGGCCATTGAAGCCTACAATATCGAAACTTTGTACAGCGACTCGGCCAAGCTCAAAATTATTATCCGTGCGCCCAAACAGCTACAATACAACAATGAAAATACCGAATACCCTGAAGGCGTGGCCATAGATTTTTATGACGAAAAGCAGGAAAAAAGTGCCCGCCTTACGGCGAATACCGGAAAGTTTGACAAGGCTACCAACGTTTATACCGCTACGGGCAATGTATTTGTAGAAGACTTGAAACAAAGCAAAAATCTGAAATCCGAAGAGCTACATTGGTCGCCTATGGAAAAGCGGATTTATACCGATAAGTTTGTGATTATTACCACGCCTTCCGAAATTATCAAAGGCGAGGGACTTACCGCCGCCCAAGATTTTTCCGAATATACGATTCTCAAGCCTATCGCCACCATTTCAAAATTAGAAGAATAAAATGAAACTCTTAGACAGCCTTCTGCTCTCCCTCTCGGTAGGGCTATTAATCATCGGAATTTACGAGATATTTGCCGGAAACTTCCAGCAAAATTATTGGATATTTATGCTGATGATGATATGCCTCTTTGCCTTTGGCTACCGCAAAGCACAAAGGCCTGCCGAACCGCCCGCCCCTGCCCCTCACAATACCAAGCCCAGCAAGAAAAAGAAGCGCTCTTAAGCTCCCCAAAGCTATGAAAGTTACCGGAATCTCTTTTATACGCAATGCCATTCGCTACGATTACCCTATTGTAGAGGCTATTCGCTCCATTCTTCCCCTTTGCGATGAGGTGATTGTGGCTGTGGGTGCTTCGGAAGACGATACTTTGGCATTGGTACAAAGCATAGACCCTCAGAAAATCAAGATTCTGCCTACCGTCTGGGACGACTCCCTCCGTGAAGGTGGGCGCGTATTGGCCGAAGAAACCAACAAAGCCCTGCAAGCTGTAAGCGCCGACAGCGACTGGGTATTCTATATCCAAGGCGATGAGGTGCTGCACGAGCAGTATATCCCTACCGTGAGAAAGGCCATGCAAGACAACCTCCACGAGCGCGAGGTGGATGGTCTGCTTTTTCACTACAAACATTTTTATGGTTCTTACGACTACGTGGGCAGCTCCTACGGCTGGTACCGCCGCGAGATTCGCGTAGTGCGTCCGGGGCGCGATATTTACTCTTACAAAGATGCACAGGGCTTTCGCAAGGGCAATAACCGCAAGCTCTCTGTAAAGTTGATAGATGCCTATATCTACCACTATGGCTGGGTAAAATCGCCGGAATCTATGAAGCTGAAAGAGAAAAATTTTCACAAATACTGGCATGACGACCAGTGGATTGCTCAAAATGTAGCGCCCGGAGAGGCCTTTGATTACAGTGGCGTAGATGCTTTGGAGAGATTTCAAGGAAGCCATCCGGCAGTGATGCAGGAGCGTATTGCCCGTATCAATTGGGCTTTTAGCCACGATATGTCTTACAACCGCGCCTCTTTCAAAGACAAAATCAAGAAATTTGTAGAAAAGCTCGCCGGAGGCTACATTATTGGCGAATACCGCAATTACCGCCTTTTAAAGTAGTGTAGATGCCGTTGGATTCATCTGCTATAATTTAAACCATAAGGTTGAGTTGTCTTTTGTTTGTTGTGTCCTTGTTGGATAGCAAAACATTTGCAGCACAAGTTTGGTTAGACAAGTGTATCAATTCAAATCCAAAACAACAAACGTCATGAGCGATAACAAAGAAAATACTCGTAGCTGGGAAGATTTAGCCATCGGTTTATATGATAAACTCACAGGAAGAAACGCGGTAATTGATTATACTTTTACTGATTTCAAAGTAGGCGTTCCCAAAGAAACGGGTTCAAAAGAGCTGACCGAATGGACACTCAACGGAAAAGTAAGTATTACTACTTATGAAAGAAAGTAAATCCATACAAATAAACGCCGATCTGACATTGCAGGGAAACAATGGTGCCGAGGTAAGTATTCGAGGAGAAGACAACACTCTGAAAGTAAACTACAAACACAACTCGGTACCCGCGCTTTCATTCAAGATTTTGAGGAAGGTGTGGCATCTAAGAAAAAACAAGCAATATATTGCCCAAGATATTTACTTATCCTTTAACAGCAAGCCTATTATTTCTACAAGAAGCAAGCGCATCATTTATCATAAGCCTTTCTTTTTATTGGGCATACTCATCAAATCATTATTTACCAGATAAGTTAATTACTTATCACCTCCCGCAGTGTTTGGTATTTGAACGATACCAAACCTAGTGCCTTGGTGTGAAGTGATAATATCTTGTAGGGTGGAAAAGGGCTTGGATATTTGGGAGTACTTTTGTAGTATTGTTCAGCAGACTCTTTTGGTAGGTATATACAAAAGGAGAAATAAATGAAGATTGGGTTTGGAATAAAGGGGGTGCGTTTGTATCAGATTACCAGCAACGTTAAAGACCCGACGGTCCAGTATTTTAAATAGCCAACGAAGGACAATACACTGCTTGCTTCACAGTTGCTCACCGACTTTTAGAAAAAATTATCCCGACAGACAACCGTTTAGACATACAGACTACGGACAGGCAAAACATTTTTTATCAAATGATAAATAACCAAAAACAACTATCGCTAACTTTGCAATGATGAAAAAGTTTATAGAATACGTTCTGCAATTTGGTAATTTGAACAAACAACAAATTGACCTAATTGCGAGTAAAGCGAAAGAAGTAGAACTTAACAAGGATGACTATTTTGCAGAAGCTGGAAATGTTTTGAAACAAGTGGGGTTTGTCATTGAAGGTATTCTTCGTATCTGTTACTATAACAACAAAGGTGAAGAAATAACTAAAATCTTTATAGAAGAAAAACATTTGCTTTTTAATCTGAAAAATGTGCCTTCTACAGAATATATCCAAGCAGCAACAAACTGTAAACTACTTGTCTTTTCCAATCAGGATTGGAAAGAAATTTCCGATACTATAATTGATTGGGAAAATATCATTCAAAAGATTACTAATAAATCACTTGCTCAAAAACTAGAAAGGGTAAGTCCGTTGGTATCGCAAGATGCCACTACACGTTATTTAGAATTTATGGAAAAATATCCAACACTGGTCAATCGTATTCCATTATCATACATCGCTTCTTATTTGGGAATTACGCAACAATCCCTAAGCAGAATAAGAAAAAACATTCGCTAAGTTGTTTTTTACCAAATGGTAAATCAGTTCATTTTTTGTCTTTGTAAGTTTGCAGTAACAATTTAAAAATCAAAAAATGCACAAAACGATTTTCATCACAGGTGCTTCTTCAGGGTTAGGAAAAGCAACCGCCAAATTATTTGCCTCAAAAGGTTGGACTGTAATTGCTGCAATGCGACAACCCGAAAAAGAAACAGAACTTACAGATTTGTCAAATATTCATCTTTTGGAATTGGACATCAGCAATACAAAACAAATTGCTGGAATAGCTTTTGAAGCAGAAAAGATAAGCCCGATAGACGTATTGTTTAACAATGCAGCTTACGGCCTTATCGGTGCTTTTGAAGGAACAACTGACGAACAGTTGGCACAACAAATCAACACCAATTTTTTAGGGACGATTCTTGTTACAAAGTCGTTTATTCCTTATTTCAGGGCAAGAAATAGTGGAACAGTTATTACGGTAACCTCTTCAACAGCAAACATTCCTTATCCGTTTGTTGCCGTTTATGCAGCAACAAAATCAGCGTTAGAAACTTGGACGGAAGGAATGAGTTATGAATTAAACGGATTAGGTATAAGTATCAAAACTGTTGTGCCAGCGTATATGCAAACCAATTTTGGTAACAATGCGCAAATAGTTTTTCACCCTGATTATGAGGAATCTTTTAATCAATACATCACGGCAATGCGAACAGATGCAAACACCAAACGTGACACACCCGAAAGTATAGCCAATGTAGTTTATGAAGCAGCGACAGACAATAAGAAACAATTACACTATATCGCAGGTCGTCTTGCTATAACAGAATACGAGTCGTTAAGAAAAGATGGCATTGAAGCGGTAATTAACACGATGCACAAACGTTTTTTTGAGTAAAAGATAATAAGAAGCCCGTGCTGGAAACAAGGGTTTGGCGTAGTGAAGGGTGACGTTCTTTGGATGAACATTATTGTTATATTTGAACTGCAGTACTGTATCAACGGCAGTGTAATAATGCTGCGACTTACCAAAACCCTCCCCATCGCAAAGCCCGAAAGCATTGCTGTTATTTTTAAAAGACAACCGTAACAAGATGAAAATAGCCATATTGACACTTGGAACGCGTGGAGATGTTCAATCTTATGCGGTTTTGGGATAAGCGCTCAAACAACGTGGACACGAAGTAACGTTTCCCTCCGTGTCAGGCGTTTTTTACCTGACACCAAAGCGCTTATGTTTGGTATTGCTATCGCTCACCTTCAATTGATTATCTGAATTTATCATTTCACTCTCCATTATTATCACTTCACTAACATACTATGTATGCTCAAAGGGCAGTAAATGTACCTTTGTGACATAACCAAACATTAAAATAAATGAAAATGAAAAAAAGTATTTGTTTTTTGTTCTTTCTAATTATTGCCAGCCTATCTGGATCTTACGGTCAAAGTTTAAATTTTGGTATAAAGGGGGGTGCTAATTTCTCGAATTTTCAAGGAAATAGTGCAAATCTGAAGTCAGAAAGTATAACCAGTTACCACGCTGGTGCATTTGTGGAGTTTGGACTATCGGAAAGACTTTCGATTCAGCCTGAACTCCTCTATTCCACAGTAGGTGCCAAAGTATCAGTTGCAGGTGCTGTGGATGACTTCAGGAATAAATTAGGGTATATTTCCATACCGCTTTTAGCCAAAATCTATCTTATCCCAGACCTGTTATCAATTGATTTAGGTCCTCAGATTTCTTTTTTATTAAATGAAAGAGAAAATGTAAATCTGGGAAAATCAAATTCTTCTGATTTCTCCCTCACAGGAGGGGTAACTCTACACATACTTGGACCTGTTTTCGTTCAAGCAAGGTATAGTCACGGAATTAAAGATGTCAAACCAAATACTGAAATTACTAATAGAGTATTTCAACTTTCAGCTGGTTTAAGATTTTAAGCCTATTCAATTTAATCTACAAGAGTTCGGAGACGAACTCTTGTAGATTACACCCCAAATGAAATTATTTTTCAAAGAGCCCCGTTTAAGTTGGGAGCAGTGCTCATTGTCAAGGAAACTCTACTAAAATGTAATTCATTGTAAATTAAAGAGAAACAAAATAATTGGCAAAGAAAACTGGCTAAAAAATAAAATGAAGTTTTTTTATAACGATATAGCAAAAGTAAAGACAAGAAAAATAGGATTAATCTTGCTTACGTTTTTTGGTATATACTTAATTAGCTTTACCAGCCATCCAGCCTCTGGACTGAATAATTATCTGCAATTTTCTGCATTTCATATCATATTAGACGTAATCCTTACCTTATTATTATCCATTCTAATTGTCGAGTTATACCTTTTAATTGACAGAAGGCTGAATCGTGTTATTCCGTGGAATTATTATATTGTAAGAAGGTGGCTTTTACAAACACTCATTCAAATTGTCTTTTTACTTGTTTTACTTTTTATTTATTCCATTTTCACTATTGCAATCCTGAACTTTTTTGATCTCCAGTATAATCAACATCAGGAATCAGAGAAAAATGACCTTGCTAACGTTCTTGTCTCGGTAATACTGCTGTCCTTCATTGTTGGCATGCTAAATACTGTGGCATTTTTATCGTCAAATTGGAGGGAACAAATCATAGCCGCAGCAGAATATAAAACAAAAGTAGCTGAAATTAAGCATTTGATAGCACAAACAGAACTGAATGCCTTGCGTTTGCAGTTAGATTCACATTTTGTCTTTAACAATCTGAGTGTACTTTCTGAGCTCATTCTGAAGGATCAACAATTAGGATTTGAGTACAGCGAAAATTTTTCAAAAGTGTATAGGTATCTATTGGTCAACGCAAAAAAACAGTTGATTACACTCGGTGGTGAAATGAAGTTTTTAGATGCTTATCTATTCCTTTTAAAAAACAGAATGGGTAACGGTGTTGAGTTTTATATTGAAATTGATAAAGTTCAAATGGATTTGAGACTCCCCCCCATCACATTACAGCTATTAGTCGAAAATGCTATTAAACACAATAAATTAGACAAGGACAATCCTCTTCAAATCAGGATATATTCTTCTCAAGCCGATGAAATAATTATTGAAAACACCATTAAACCCTTGCTTAAAAGCCCCGTATCATCTGGAGTTGGATTGAAAAACATAATAAGCCGATATAGCTTGTTATCAGACAAAATACCTCAAATAATACAAGTTGAGCACAAATTCATTGTAAAAATCCCTTTATTGAAATGAACTCAGTCAAGAAAATTGTGATAATTGAAGATGAAGAGGCAAACTCAGATCGTTTAATGCGAATGATTCTGAATCTTAGGAGTAATTATCAGGTCGTTGAAATATTATGCAGTATAAATAATGCTGTTGCTTGGCTTTCATCTCATGAGCATCCAGACCTAATTTTTTTAGACATCCAACTATCGGATGGGGTTAGTTTTGAGATATTTAATCAGATTGAACTAACCTGCCCGGTAATTTTTACAACTGCTTATGATGAATATGCCATAAAGGCATTTAAGTTTAATAGCATTGATTACTTGCTGAAGCCTATTCAAAAAGATGAATTAGAGTTTGCAGTTAGAAAATTTGAAGGACAAGAAAATTCAACTATTGAAAAAAGTCCAGCACTTAAGAAATTGCTAGATCTAATGGACAAAAAGGAGTTCCGAACGAGATTCTTGATTCCTTACAAAGACGGCTTTAAACAGATTAACGTAGAATCTATCGCTTACTTTTATTCAGAATTTGGAACTACCTACGCCACTTCATTTGATGGCGAAAAAAACCTTATTGACCATACTTTAGAATCTTTGGAAGAGCAACTTGATTCAAAAATATTTTTCAGGGCAAATCGCCAATATATAGTCAATATCAATTCAATAAATCAAGTTCACAATTATTTTAATTCAAAACTAAAAATAGAATTAAAGCAACTCAAGGATGGAGTTATCATTAGTAGATTAAAGGCTGCTTCCTTTAAAGAATGGTTAGATTACTAAAATATTCAAGAGCACCCTATGGCTATTTTTTGACATATCATCTATAACTTTTATCATTTCACCCACAAACTTAATCATGCCGACCTCTGATCAGTTTATCTTTGAATAAACTAAACCAGTATATAAAAATGAAAAAGTTAGTATTGTCCCTATTGCTGGGATTTCTCATCTACAACACTTCCTATTCTCAAAAGTATTTCGGTAAGAGCTATCCGCAGACGCAAGTGATTGATCAGTATTTCGATGATTTGGATGTGAAAAAAAGCTTCATTGTCATGGGAACAGCTGAACTTGACCAAGGCTTTCGCTCCTTAGAAAAATGTCAAGAAAAACTGGTTAATTTAGCCAGAAAAAAAGGAGCTGATGGAATTATTTTTGTTATTGAAGAAGAAGTTTATGGCTCTTCTACCTCAGGAGGTGCCACTGTAAACGACAAAAAGAATAACAAAACAACAGCATCTACCAACAGCGCGACTGTGAATTTGAAGAAAAAGACCATCAAAGCAAAGCTGATTAAGTATGAATAGAGGCTGGATCAATTTAAGACTGACTTCATTTATTAAGAGTAAAACAAAAAAGTAATGGGGAAATAAGGAAATAAAAATTCACCCAGACAGAATCTTACCTCCCACCGGAATTGGGTTAATTGCCACTTCCAACGAGAGGTAAGATTTGTGTTTTCGCCCCTCCTGTCTGTAGGATAGCGAAGCATTCTACGAACTACTATTTTGCAATTATCCGCTTGCTTGCCCCTGTTTTGTTCTTATTTGCCAAAGAAGGAAGATGCTTGTAAAAATAGAAAAAAGCTATATTTTTGCATAGAAGCCTCCCACCCCAAGCGATTATCTCCTCAAAGCAAGGCGTTTGTGTTTTGTGTCGCTTCGCTAAAACACCAGACATGGCGGGAGTCCATTGCTTTGGTCTGAAGAGATAGACCTTATAGGGCGGAAAACCTGCCTCAATCTC
>DAIQNQ010000039.1:0-20885 GCA_036788275.1 Thermonemataceae bacterium | reverse complement strand
TTTTAAACCAAAAGCAGCCTTATAAGTTCATAGAAGCAAAAGAATTCTGTAATTTTAAGCTTTCAAATCCATATAATGAACAAATCTATCTACCTCATCCGACACGGAGAAACCGAATACAACAAAAAGCAAATGGTACAAGGCAGCGGTATAGATGCTGACCTCAACGATACGGGCAGGCAGCAAGCCGATGCTTTTTTTGAAGCTTATCAGCATATTCCTTTCGACAAAATCTATGTATCTGCCCTCAAGCGCAGCTATCAGTCGGTAGAGCGCTTTGTCAAAGAAAAAAACATTGCCTATGAAGCACTCAGCGCCCTCAACGAAATCAGCTGGGGCAGCCGAGAGGGCAGCCCCTTCGACCCCCAAGAGCATCAATATTATTTGGATACACTCGCTGCTTGGCAACAAGGCCATACACACCTGGCCATCGAAGGCGGCGAAAGTCCCGAAGAAGTAGCCCGCAGGCAAAGGCCTTTTATAGACTTGCTCCGCAGCCGCCCCGAAGAGCAAAAAGTGCTTGTTTGTATGCACGGGCGTGCCATGCGGATTTTGCTCAGCCAGCTCCTCTCTTATCCTTTGGCTTTGATGGATACCTTTCCTCACCACAATCTGGGTCTCTATGAGCTTTATTTTTCAGGAACGATGTTTCAGATTGTTCGTTTTAATGACAGAGCGCATCTTCTACAAGCCGACCTAAAGCAAGGCTGAGAGGTCTTTTTTATTAGCATAACTTGCTTATAATCAAGCTCATTTTTGCTATCGTTGGGCTTGATAGATTTCGGCGCATACAAAAAATGAGAAAAAAATTTGCTTTTATAAGGCATACTTTCTAATATAGTATGGTCATATTACAAAATCACCCATTTACAAAGCGATTGCGTCTTCAACAAGCCACCCTTCAAATATGGTATCTGCACACTTAGTGTGATAGCATTACGAGCCAATCCTTCCGACAAGGCAGAGATGGTCTCTCAGTTGCTATTTGGAGAGGTATTTGAGGTACTTGATGCTTCCGAAGATGGTAAATGGCTTTTTATCAGGCTGCATTCCGACCAATACGAAGGCTGGATAGACCAACTGCAAGCCACCCCCCTCCAAGAAAATTATTACACAGCTCATATCGCACAAACCCATCCTGTTTGTAGCAGTCCTTGTGCGCTTTTGCGACTTGAACAGCAAGTGCTCTACATTACGGCTGGTGCTACTTTGCCTTTTTATGAAAATGGTTCAGGCTATATCAATGAGCAATATTATTGGTATGAAGAAGGCTATCGCAAGGCTGAAGCTACCACCACCGAAGAGCTCCTCGCCATTGCCCAAAGCTACTTACACAGCCCTTACCTTTGGGGTGGGCGAAGCCTCTGGGGCATAGATTGTTCGGGTTTTGTGCAACAAGTTTTCAAAACAGCAGGTTACCATTTGCAGCGCGACGCATATCAACAAGCCGAACAAGGCCGTTTGGTAGAAAGCCTGTCGCAGGCGCAAGCAGGTGATTTGGCTTTTTTTGAGCGAGAAGGGCGTATTATCCACGTAGGTCTCCTTGTAGCACCCGATAAAATCATCCACGCACGCGGGGCCGTACGGATAGACCCCCTCGATGCTACCGGTATTCTCGATGAGGCAGCAGGCGCTTACTCTCATCAATTGGCATTTGTTCGCAGAATTATCAATATCAACCAATAAATTCTACAATTATGGGTAGTAGTAATCGCGTACTCATTCTCAATCAAGACTACAGCGCTCTCACTGTTTGCAGTGTAGAGAAGGCCTTTGTTTTACTTTATCTAAACAAAGCCGAGATGGTGTCGGAGAATACACGGCTGGCGATTCGCACTATTTCAGCGGCTTTCCCGCGCCCTTCTATTATTCGCTTGTTTAAGTATGTACATATTCCTTACAAAGGAGTGATTCTGAGCAGGCAAAATATCTTTAAGCGCGATGGCCACCACTGTCAATATTGCGGCTCTCCTTATGACCTTACTTTAGACCACGTAATGCCGCGCTCTCGAAATGGCAAGTCGAGCTGGACCAACTTGGTAACAGCCTGCAAAAGCTGTAATTCCAAAAAAGGCGACCTCACCCCCGAAGAAGCACAAATGCCGCTGAAAAGAGCGCCTTTCAAGCCTTCTTTTATTATGTTTCTGCGCGACTTCAACGGGCGTATCGAAAACGATTGGGAAATCTATCTCGGCAAACAAAAAGGCCGTGAGATGGATTTTGACTACAAGCTCAGCTAAAGACAGTCGGCTGCTTGTAATCCGCCAAAGGCGTGGGCTTGCTCACGCCTTTTTGTGTGGAGACAAATGAAACTCTCTGCACCAAAAAATTGTAATCAATACATTCTCTCCATCAATTTTAATAAAAACACAGTGTAATGAAAAGAGTAGTGGTAGGGCTTTCGGGCGGTGTGGACTCCAGCGTATCGGCTTATTTGCTCAAAGAGCAAGGCTATGAAGTGATTGGCATGTTTATGAAAAACTGGCACGACGAGTCGGTAACGCTCCATAATGAATGCCCTTGGATAGAAGACAGCAATGATGCCCTTATCGTGGCCGAGCGCTTGGGTATTCCCTTCAAAGTGATTGATTTCAGCAAAGAATACAAGTCTCGCATCGTGGACTATATGTTTCGGGAGTACGAGCAAGGCCGCACGCCCAACCCTGATGTGCTTTGCAACAGGGAAATTAAGTTTGATGTTTTTCTGAAAGCCGCCGAAAAGCTGGGAGCCGACTTTGTGGCCACGGGGCACTATTGTCGCAAAGATACTATACTGCAAGAAGGCAAAGAGGTGCATCGCCTGTTGGCGGGCAAAGACCCCTCCAAAGACCAAAGCTACTTCCTTTGTCAGCTTACCCAAGCACAGCTCTCTAAGGCGTTGTTTCCGATTGGGCACTTGCTCAAGTCAGAAGTAAGGCGCATTGCCAAAGAGGCCAACCTGATTACTGCCGAAAAGCGCGACTCGCAAGGGCTTTGCTTTGTAGGAAAAATCAAGCTACCCGACTTTTTGCAGCAGCAACTCTTGCCCAAAAAAGGGCTGGTAGTGGAAGTGCCCGAGCAAGCGCTTGTGCCTGCCTACCCCGCAGCCAATACTTTGGAGAGCCTGCCGGAGCTTTGCCGTGCTTATCATTTTGAGGCTAGCGATGGCCAAGTCATTGGCGAGCACAATGGCGCGCATTTCTACACCATTGGCCAACGCAAAGGCTTGCAAATAGGCGGCAAGCCCAAGCCGCTCTTTGTGGTGGCTACCAATGTGCAAGAAAACATCATTTATGTAGGCCAAGGCCAAGACCACTGGGCATTGCAGCGCAAGGGCTTGTCGGTGCGCCCCGAAGAGGTACATTGGATACGCCCCGACCTGCGCCTGCCCATAGGGGCTACACGCAGCTATCTGGTGCGTATTCGCTATCGGCAGCCTTTGGTAAAGGCTACGCTCCACCAAGAGGCAGAGGCACTTTATGTGATTTTTGAAGATGCCCAAACGGGTGTTACCCCCGGGCAGTTTGTGGCTTGGTACGAGGGCGAAGAACTGATAGGCTCTGGTGTCATTGCTTAAAAGCCTGACGACGATTTGCTCTCCACTTTGTTTTCTTTGATTTTGCCTTTACTGTCCCATTCTCTAAGTACGACTGGGGCAGTATTGTCGGCGTAGTTGCGAGGGTGTTGGATTTCTCTGCGACGAGAGCCCGTTTCGTAGTATTCTGTCCAGAGGCCTATTTTTTTATCATTTTCGTAGCTACCTTTTTCGGCCAATATGCCGTTTTCGTAATATTGAAAATAAGTGCCGTGCCTTTGGCCGTATTTAATAGGAATGGCTTCTTTGAGCTTGGTGCGCTGCAGGTCGAAATAAGAGAGCTGCGATTCTTTGAGCCAGCCTCTAAAATACTTGGCTTTGTCTATCAATACAAAATCAGTATCCACGGCATCTTTCCCAAATTTCTCCCAACGGCCATGTTTGGTGCCTACATAATAAAAGCCCTGCTCTACTACTTTATCGCCAATGCGCTTCTCGTAGGGGCCGTGTAAGATTTTGGCAACGGGGCGGGTAATTTTTCTGTATTCGGTAGTAAATATTCCTTTGCCGGGATAAAACCAAGCGATGTCTTCTACATAGCGGTTTGGCTCTTCGTGCACTCTAAGGTAGTAAAATATCTCAACATAGCTGCTGTTTTTGCCTTTGTACCAGCCTTTTCGTACTCTTTTACCGTAATAAAGGTTTTTTTTGCCTTTGGCTTCCAGCTTCTTTTCTTCTGCGAGGGAGTCTTTCTGATATTGGAGACTGGGCAAGCTGTCTGTTTCTAAGGGTTGGAGTTTTACTTTTCTCTTTTGAGCTGCCATGGGTGTTGCACAAAAAAATAGCAGGTACAGCAACAAGAGAAAAGATACTTTGATGGCTTTCATAGATACAAAAAAGTAGTGAGCGATTGGATTAAAACACAATTTGCAAATAAAATGACACAAAAGCAAAAAATGCGCCTTTCGGGCGCATCTAATTTTATTAGGCATTGGTGAGAATAAAATGCACTCGCGTAAAAGTCTCGTCGTGGGTATTGCCCATTTTGATATTTTCGGCGGTAGCATTGATGAGGTCTTCTGCTTGTTTGTCTTGATAACCAAATTTTTTGGCAAACATACAACATAATTTAAACTCCATATTATGCACTACCCCATCAATAATCATCATATTCACCAAATCGTAGAGTTGAAAGAAGCGCTTTTTTTCGTCATTAGGCACCAAAAATTGCACCTCGTCAGGATTTTTTCGTACTTTTTTGATTTGATTTTCAGAAATACCGTGTCTGCGTGCAATAACGAGCAGAAGTTCGTATTCTATCATGTCGAAATGCCCATCTACCATTGCCATTTCGATTAAGTTTTTGATGTGGCTTTTTGCCCTTGATTTGCGCTGCGTGTCCTTAAAAAAATCAAAAAAACCCATGCCTTATAAAAGTTAAATCCCTTCTTTTGCTGTGTGATAAATATAAATGTAAGGGGAAGCTTTGAGAATAAAAAATCTCCTGAGGGCAGACGCTGTTTTTCAGTGTAAGTTTAGCAAGCAAATCTAATCAAAAAGCAGCTTCAAAGGTCTTTCAAAGCTCTTGAAGCTGCTGTTCAGTTGTTATTCGCCTTCTGCTTCTTCGGTGGCTTTGGCTACTGTTTTGGTAGTAGTTCTGCTGCCGCGTTTGGGCTTTTCTTCGATGATATGCTCTTCCACACCGGCGAATATACGTCCGCAATGCTCACAAACAATCAGCTTTTTACGTTCTTTGATATCTACTTGCCTTTGGGGAGGCACCACATTGAAGCAACCACCACAAGCATCTCTTTTCACCATTACTACGGCCAAACCGTTGGAAGCATTCTTGCGGATTTTCTCATAAGAAGCCAGCAAGCGCTCTTCGATGGTTTTTACGTGTTTTTCTCTTTCTTTAAGGAGTTTTTCCTCTTCTTCATTGCTTTCTTCCATCAAGAGTTCGAGCTCTTTTTGCTTTCCGGCAAGGTCTTTTTTACGGTCGTCGAGGGTAATGCTTACCAGCTCGATTTCATTTCTCTTCCCTTCAATCTTGTCTTTGTATTCTTTCACGCGTTTATCGCAAAGCACCATTTCAAGCTCTTCAGATTCTATTTCTTTGGAGAGGGCATCAAACTCGCGGTTGTTCTTCACGTTCATTTGTTGCTCTTTGTATTTTTGAATCAGCTTTTCAGCTTCTTTCTTATTGGCTTTGATGCTGGTAATCTCCTTTTCGAGTTCTTTGATAGTTTCGTGAAACTTCTCAATTCTGGTATTATAGCCGATAATCTCATCTTCCAAGTCTTGCACCTCGTCGGGCAAATCGCCGCGTACTTTTTTGATTTCGTCTTGCTTGGAGTCAATGTTCTGCAATTTCAACAAAGCCTCTAATTTTTGTGCAACGGTTTTTTCCATTGGGAGTCAATTATAAGTAATGAATGGGATTGGTATTGGTACTCGACAAATTGACTGCAATATTAGTGATTTTTTCTGATAAAAACTTAGCAATTAAGTGTTTTGTAAAAAATTCACTTTCATAGTGCCCAATATCTGCCAAAACAATCTGATTATCAGCATCAAAAAATTCGTGGTACTTTACATCGGCAGTGATAAACACATCGGCTTTTTGGGCAATGGCCTGCCCCAGCAAGAAGAAACCTGCCCCGCCGCAGAGGGCTATTTTTTGCACTTTTTCGCTATGTATGGCCGTATGTCGTATGCAGGCGATGGGCATTTTCTCTTTGAGCATCTTCAAAAAATCTAATGTCGGCATGGCTTCAGGCAGCAGGCCTATCATACCACTCCCCACGCGAGGATGTTCGTTTTCGAGCGAGATAATGTCGTGTGCAACTTCCTCGTAAGGGTGGCTTTCAAAAAGTGCTTTCAGAATACTTCTCTGACGAAAAGCTTCAAAAATTACCTCCAAGCGCATCTCTCCTACTTCTTCGTACTGCTCTGCCTGCCCAATAAAGGGATTGGCCGCTGCATTGGGTTGGAAAGAACCGGTGCCCGCGCTGCGAAAGCTACACTTGCTGTAATTGCTGATATTGCCTGCTCCTGCCGCATACAAAGCTTCGGCTACTTGGCTGCAAGCCTCTGTGGGCACAAAAACGACTAATTTGCGCAGAAGCTGGCTTTTAGGTGCCAAAATACAGCTTTGTTGGAGGCCGATGCGCTGGGCAATTTCGGCATTGACACCGTTCCACATATTGTCTAAATTGGTGTGGATGGCATAAATGGCGAGGTCATTTTTGATGGCTTTGAGCAATACCCTTTCCACATAAGTAGCACCAGTAAGGCGTTTCAGACCTTTGAATACAATAGGATGATGCGCCACTATCAGGTTACAGCCCTTTTCGAGAGCCTCTTCCAATACGGCTTCTGTACAATCTAAGCTCACCAATACTCCTTTGAGGGCCGTGTTGGCCTGCCCCACAATCAGGCCTGCATTGTCGTAGCTTTCCTGATAGGCAGGCGGTGCCATTTGTTGCAACAAGTGGATGGCTTCTGCAATTTGCATCGTTATTTCAAATTTAAGATAATTTGCTGATTGAAGTTCAAAACTGCATTTTTCTCACAATTTATTTGTTACTATGTAATATTTCACATAAATTGTGTAGATTTTTTATTAAAAAATACTCTAATTTTGTTCACTACAACCATAAGCAACATTTTTGACACGTGATGGAGAAAATCATTATAAAACCTACTGAGCAAACCCCTGAGGTGGTTTTAGACCCACAGGCAGGTCGTATAGACTTTTCGGGTATCTCCATTCCGGAAGATTCTCACCTTTTCTTCTCTCCTATCCTTCAATGGCTCGACCATTACAGCGAAAGCCCTCACATGGCTACTACAGCCTCTTTCAATATTATTTATTGCAATACAAGCTCTTCGATGTACATCTCGGAGATGCTGCGAAAGCTGCGCAAAATTAACAAGGAAGGGCGGCAGGTAGATATTCGTTGGTTTTATGAGGAGGAAGACGACGATATGCGGCTTTTGGGTGAGGACTTCAAGCGCATCAGTCAGCTTACTTTTTCAATTATTTCGGTACCTTCCCAAGACTAATCAAAAAACACAGCGCTCTGCGGCAACAGTGTTCTGATATGCGATTGTGTGCTGCTGCTAAAGAGGTTTTCGCCCAAATACAACTCTCGAAGCTTTTTCAATGTGCGAAATTCCTCAGGAATATTTTTAAGAAAATTATAAATCAAACTCAGGCGCTCTAATTCTTTCAGATAGCCCAAGGTATCGCTCAGTTCAGTGAGCAGGTTATTGCTCAAATCAAGCTCTTTGAGCTGTACAAGCAGGCGCATTTCTGAGGGCACTTTTCCCAAGTTGCAAGAAGCGAGATTGAGCTTCTGAAGTCTTTTATTGTGTTGCAATCTCGTACAGAGGTCGGCAAGCTCTATTTGCTGATTGTCGCTGAGGTCTAATTGCTCCAAAGCACTTAGCTGCTGCCAAGGCAAAGGCAAGTACTGTAAACGGTTGAAAGACAAATCCAAGATACGTAAATTGGCGAGCTTGGCAAGGGCTTCCGGCAGCCACTCGAGGCGGTTGTGGTGTAGGTAAAGCTCTTCGAGCTGCTGTAAAGCAGCGATTTGCTCTGGTACTTGCTTGAGCTCATTGCTGGCAAAATTGAGGACACGCAAGCTGGAGATTTTGCTTACTTGCAGGCATACTTGCGCAAAGTTGAGGCGTGGGTTCTCATTAAGGTAGAGCTGCTGTATATTGGGCAAGGCGGCCAAGCTGCCGGGCAGGCTGTCGAGCTGGTTATGATTAAGGCCTAAAAACTCCAAGCGTTGGAGCTTGGCAATTTGGGCGGGCAGGCTTCGGAGGCGGTTCTGAAACAAGTCGAGCACTACCAAGCTGTCCATCTGGAGGATTTCTTCGGGAAAGACTTCCAAGAGGTTCGTCTGCAAATACAATTCTTTGAGCGACTTCAAAGAAGCAATGCTTTTGGGCAGCACTGCCAAGCGGTTGTCGTAGAGGTCTATTACTTCCAGCGAGGCAAGTTGGCTAATTTGTGTTGGCAAGCGCACCAAGGCATTGCTCGCCAGCTTTATTTTGCGAAGGCGCGGCAGCTTGCCAAGTTTTTGGAAGGTGTCTTCCCAATCCAAGAGCTTATTTTCGCTCAAATCTATTTCTTGTAGATTTTGCAGCAGGGAGATTTCGGCAGGAAGCTGGCGGAGTTGGTTGTTGAAAAGGTCTAAGACCTCCAAATTGCGAAACTGCCGGATGTCGCCGGAGAGCTCCTGCAACTCTTGCCCGCTCAGATTAAGGAAATATACTTTTTCGGGAGCACTTTTGGCCAAAGTCCAATCGCTAAACTCCCCCACGGCTTGTTTGCCTTGGCTGGTAAGGATTTGGGCTTTGGCGATAAAAGCTCCTAGGAAGATGCAAGTCAGTATATAGCCTCTTTTGGTCATCGAAGATGCACTATTTGTTCAGCAAGGTACACTTTAATTTTGAGTAAAAAGCAAGTAATTACTTGTTTTTTATACGGAGTTGAGGGGTTTTCGTTTCTTGTTTTTTTGTTTTTTAAACTCACTGGGCGAGAGTCCAGTTACTTTTTTGAATTGGCTGGAGAGGTGCTGCACGCTGCTATAATGCATCTTCCAAGCGATTTCGCTCAGGGTCAGTTCGTTGTAAAACAGAAACTCTTTGATGCGTTCTATCTTTTGGGCAATCAGATATTTTTCGATACTGCGCCCTTCTACCCCCGAAAAAAGATGGCTCAAATAGCTGTACTCCACTCCAAGGCGCTCTTGGAGGTATTCAGAAAAATTTTGATGTGCCGCCCTTCGTGCAGGGCTTTCGGTACTTTGGTGTACTTCTTCTATCACGATGGCTTTTATTTGCTCAATCAGCTGTGTTTTCTTATCATCTATCAGCTCAAAGCCCTCCTCTAAGAGTGCATTTCGCAGCTGCTCCAACTGCTCTGCACTCAGTGCTTTACGGAGCTGCACCTCCCCAAGATGCAGGCTTTTTATATCGGCACCGAGTGCTTCCAAAATCTGTTTGACGGCTTTGAGGCAGTGCCGGCATACCATATGTTTAATGTAGAGGTGCTCTTCCATGCTCAGGTCAGCTTTGTAAATAATGTACTCTAAAATCTGCAATGGCTTGCTCTATCCCCAGAAGAATCAAAATATCATGATTTTCTAAAACTGTATCGGGATGTGGATTAAAAACAAAGCCTTTTTTCTTACTTTTGATGGCCAAAATGGTGGCTTCCGAAACACTCCGAAGGTTCAAATCCTGAATGCTTTGTTGGTAATAGCGTGCTTTGAGCTGCTCGCAGGCGATTTGCTCCAAAGACAGCGTATTGTCGCCCAAGCCATTGAGCAGGTCTAAAAACTCCACTACCTCCGGTTTCGTAACGATTTGCGCCATGTGCAGGCCTCCCAACATATCGGGCAGCACCACCCGATTGGCTCCGGCACGATAGAGTTTCTTTTCAGACTTTTCCTCCGATGCCCTTGCAATCACCTGAATTTGGGGGTTCAGCTCTTTGGCTGTAAGCGTGATAAATACATTGTCGGCATCGCGCGGGAGCGTAACGATGACGGTGGAAGCCCTTTCGATACCTGCTTGGAGCAGTACTTCATCTTGGGTGGCATCGCCATATATACAGAAAGAGGCGCTTTCTTGAAGTACCATCACATGTTCTTGATTTTGCTCTATTACCACGAAAGGGCGCTTCACTCTGCGCAGCTCTTCGCATACTTTTTTGCCATTGCGCCCATAACCGCACACAATAATATGCTCGCTAAGTCTTTCTATATCACGCTCTGTCATATAATTTTTGAATACTTTTCTGAGGCCTCCTTCAAAAATAAAATTGGTAATATTGGAGATGGTATAGGCGAAAATCCCCAAATTGATGATAATGTAAATAATTACAAACACCTTCCCACTGTCTGAGAGGGCCTTCACCTCCGTAAAACCCACCGTAGAGATGGTAATCACGGCCATATACAGGGCATCTATCCACCTGAAGCTTTCAAAATAATAAAAATACCCCGCTCCTACTGCCATGCTGAGGACAATCAAGACTACCGAAAAAAGGAACTTGCCGAGGTATTTTCTTGTGAAGGCCGCAAGGGTCATATTTGATTTACTTTAAGCTTCTACCATGTATTTTATAGCCCTTGTGCGTGCTCAGACCTTTCTTTTCTGTGGAAGCTCCAATATCTCCCCACAGTTTTTGCATTTGTGCAAATCGCTGTTGCCATTGAAGCGGGCAAAGACCTCGGGAAGCTGCTTTTCGATATTGGTAAGCTTAAAGTACTCGTCGTGGAGCTTGTGGTGGCAAGCATCGCAATACCACTGGAAGCCATCGGTTTGGTATTCTTTGCGACGTTCTTCTATCACCAAGCCGACAGTACCGGCAGGGCGCTGCGGCGAGTGGGGGGTTTTGGCATTGAGCAGGTAAATCTCCCCTTCCCGAATAGTAATATCTTTGAATACCCCCTCTTCCACTACTTTGAGTACAATATCCCCTTTTATCTGGTAAAAAAACTCCGGTCCTTCGTTGTAGTGATAGTCTTTGCGGGCATTGGGGCCGCCCACCACCATCACGATAAAATCTCCACCCGGGTAAATTTCTTTGTTGCCTACGGGGGGCTTGAGCAAGTCTTGATGCTCTTCCACCCATTTGGCCAAATTGAGTACGTTGAATCCTGCCATTTTTTATGAATAATGTTTGATATGAAACATCAAAGCCTGCGCAATGGTGCATAGAATAGTTTACAATTTAGGAAGATTTCTTCTAATCGCAAGTAGCCGATGGCTTTAGCATTGTATTTGCGAAAGAGAAAAATTATATTTGTTTTTTACTCTCAAAAATCCAAACTTATGATTTCTCTACGTGTATCTCTCACAATACTCTTGATAAGCTTGATGGGCTTGCAGGTCTCTGCCCAAAACCTACAAAAAGTGCTGCTCGACGGCAAAAATGGCTGGCGCTACGAAGTAGGCGAAATGAACATGCAAGATACCCCCCTCAGCGACCGCCCGGAGCTTTCGATGGATGAAGATATGGACGATGTGCTCGATGCCATGAAGAGCAACCGCGCCGATATGATGACCAACACTATCTTTATATTCAAGAAAAAAGGCAAGCTGGAGGTTTTTAATGAAGTCATCAAGCGCAATGCCGACCAAAAATTTGCCGAAAACAACAAGCTTTTTCGCCGCCGCGAGCGCGTAAACAAAAGTGGCTCTTGGGAGCTGAGCCAAGGCAACCAATACCTCACCACCATTATTGACGGCAAAACGATGCGCTATGCCGTAAAAGAGGTAAGTATTGGAAAAATACGCTTAGAGGACTCAGCCGGTCAAGTGTATGTACTGGTAGCAGAATAAAATATCGCTTATAAAAAAACCTTGAAAAGCCTCCGTATCTCTGAGATGCGGAGGCTTTTCAAGGTTTCCGGCTTAGGCCTTTCGCATATCGGGATGCGCTCGGAAAGAAAAGAAAGAATTGCTCCAAGCCAATACTACATGCACCACAAGTGCCACCCAGATTTCGCCCGTTTGCAAAGTGATGTATGAAAGCAACAAGCCCAAGGGAATTGCCCCTATGGCCTCTTTTTGCCCTTTGGGCACGTGTACCAAAGCATAGATAGCCGTATTGAGTACCATGGCCGTCCAAGCACCCATCAGGGGCAGCGTACCAAAGAGCAAAAAACCTCTGAACAAAAGTTCGTAAGCTACGAGATAAGCCGCCCAACTGCTGTACTCATGAACAAAGGTCCATTTGCTCCATTGTTTCAGGCGAATTTGCGGATACATGGCCAGATTGTCGGCCTTGGGGGCATTGAGATAATTGATGGGGATAATCAGCGCACTCAAGCCCAGTATCCAGTAAGCACTTTCGGCACTGAAAGAAGCTTGCACCCCATACGCCGCCCAACCTTTTTGGGGCACAAAAGCAAAGGTAAGTAGCGCTGGCACGAAGCCCAAAAACACAAAGCCGCAGTAGCGCTGAAAGAGCACCTCATACAGCAGGGCTTGTTCGGTAGCATAACGCCTTTCAAAATACTTCTTGACGCGCGGCGATTGCGACAAAAACCAATACACAATAAAGCCTAAGGATACATTGGCCAAAGCCACACAAGCCTCGGCCTGACTGCTCTGCCAGTCGAAAGAAAACATAATACGATGGTTTGGTACAAGATGCTGCAATAGTAAAAGAAAATTCTTTCCTCTGCAAGATATACAAGGGCGAGAGCGGTGATTTTGCATAAAAACACCCAAAAAAGCCCTAAACTCCAATATAAATTTTGTTTTTTTGGGGATGTTTCTTACATTTAGTCATTCAACTAAACCATCCTTGAAACGCTCTATTCAACATGCGAAACTTACAGAACGTATTCTCCAAAATCACACTTTTTGCAGCCCTTGCAGGGCTGTATGCTTGTGGAGGCAGCAACAGCAGTACCGAGACCGATGTTACTACTTTGGTAAATGACAGCGCCGCACAGGTAGCCAAAGAAAACATCTCGGCTGTTATCAAAGAATTGCCGCGCCCCTCCGAAATTCCCGGCCTGCTGGAAGCCTCCGGTGCCGAATACGATGAGAGCTTGGTAAACAAGGCCAACTTGGTGGACAACTACCTGCTCACCAATACTTTGGCAGCACTCAACTTGGGTGTATATACTACTAATTTGGGCTACTCGGTTACGTATAGCAAAACCCAAAATGCCTTGGAGTACATGAAATCTGTACAAAAAATAGTGGACAAGCTGGGTGTAAGCTCTGCCTTTGATGAGGCCACCGTAAAATCCTTCCAAAGCAATCTCGAAAACAAAGATTCACTTATTGCCATCATAGACAAGTCTATGCGCAATACCGACAGCTACCTGCGCGACAACAAGCGCACTGCTATTGCCGCCATGATTCTGGCAGGCAGCTTTGTAGAAGGCTTGTACATTGCGACCAGCTTGGTAGAAAAATACCCCCAAAATGTACCCGCTGAGGTCAAAAACCAAGTGGTGCTCAAACTCATCAAAGTAATTATAGACCAAAAAGAGCCGCTCAAAGAAGTGATTGCCTCGGTAGAAGCCGTAGAAGGCGATGCCAAATCGGTAGAAATACTCAATAGCTTGCGCGAAATACAAGCCGTATATGACCGCCTCAACTTCGACGAGCGTATCCAAAAAAACCAAGGCGATTTGATCCTTACCGACAAAGACCTGATAGACCTGACCCAAAAAGTAAAGCAAGTCCGAACAAAAATTATCCAGTAAACACCCCCTCCCCACCAACAACCAGCCTGCTACTGGTTGTTGGTGTTTTACTCCCCCGCTATGTTTGTTTTCACTAAAGGTACTTCTCGAAGTACCAATGTATTTGTTTAGTTTATGAGTGATAAAGTTCTTCAAGCCATTATTCAACTTTTTGCGATTTCTGCCCACTTAGATGGCATCAATGAGTATGAAAAGCGCGTCATCAGGAAATTTCTCAGCGAGCAAGTCAATGAAGAGCTTGTAAAACACTATATGGAGCTTTTTGAAGACTTTGCCCGTGGCGTAGAGCAGCTACAGGCTTTCAAGGTACTCAAGGCCATCAACAAGGAGCTTACCCAACAGCAAAAAGTGATTGTGATTGCCAACCTTACGGAACTGACCGTTTCGGATGGCAAAATGTCGAAGGCTGAATACCAAATGCTTGATACCGTGGCGCAGGCTTTCAATTTTCAAATGGAAGATTTTGCACTGCTCCGCGACTTTATTACCGCCGACGACCTCGGCACGCTGCCGCCGGAGCATTTGGTGATTATTGATGGCAAAGAAGAACAGCCCACCAATCAGGCAAGACATATTTATAGAGAAAAAATGGATGGCGCCGTAGGAATCCTGCGCATCGCTTCCTTAGAAATGTACCTTGCCCGCTACGAAAGCGGCAAAAGCAATATTTATCTGAATGGCATTGCCCTCCGCGAGCACCAAGCTTACACCTTCTCGGCAGGAAGCACCATCAGAGGCGAAAAGATAAGTCCGATTTATTATAGCGATGTGGTAAGCCTTTTCCTGAATCGCCACCAAGAATACAAAATCTCTTTTGAGGCCAAACACCTCTCCTACCGCTTTCCCAATGGCAAAATAGGCCTGCGCAATATCCAGATTGCCGAAGAAGGCGGCAAGCTCATTGGGCTAATGGGTGCCAGTGGCTCAGGCAAGTCCACCCTCCTCAATGTGCTGAATGGCAACCTGAAGCCGTCGCGAGGGAAAGTGCTCATTAATGGTATAGACGTACACCTCCAAGAAAAAGAGCTGCGTGGCGTAATCGGCTATGTGCCCCAAGACGACCTGCTTATCGAGGAGCTTACCGTGTATCAAAACCTTTACTATGCTGCCCGCCTCTGCTTTAGCCAATACAACGAGCAAGAAACAGACGAGCTGGTACTCAAAACGCTCCAAAGCTTGGGCATCTCCGAAATCAAGGATATGCGTGTGGGCAATCCGCTCCAGAAGATTATCAGTGGAGGCCAACGCAAGCGTGTAAACATTGGCTTGGAGCTGCTGCGCGAGCCGGCGGTGCTCTTTATGGATGAGCCTACTTCGGGCCTCTCCTCACAAGATTCGGAGAATATCTTGGACTTGCTCAAAGAGCTTTCACTCAAAGGGAAGCTGATTTTTGTGGTGATTCACCAGCCTTCTTCCGACATCTACAAGATGTTCGACAAGCTGATGATTCTTGATGTGGACGGCTACCCTATCTACTACGGCAATCCCATCGAAGCCATTGTATATTTCAAAACCATTGCCAATCTGGTGGACAAAGCCGACGGGGTATGCGTAGAATGTGGCAATGTGAATCCCGAACAGATTTTTTCCATTATCGAAACCAAGGTCGTAAACGAGTATGGGCGCTTTACGAATAAAAGACGTATTACGCCGCGCAAATGGAATGAGTTTTATCAAAATAATATTGAGATTCCGAAAGTACAAACCGTACAAGAAAAACCCGTTAAAACGCTACAAGCACCTTCTCGCTTCACACAGTCGCTTATTTACCTTACCCGCGACCTGCTCTCGAAGCTGAGCAATACGCAATACTTGGTCATCAACCTGCTCGAAGCACCCTTGCTGGCCTTGGTGCTGGCCTATATTCTGCGCTATTATCATATAGATGAGTTTCAGGAAGATATCGGCTACGCTTTTAGCCAGAATGTCAATCTTCCGGCCTATATTTTTATCAGCATCATTGTAGCACTTTTTATTGGGCTTACGGTGAGCGCCGAAGAGATTATCCGCGATGCCAAAATGCGCAAGCGGGAGGCTTTTTTGCACCTGAGCCGCAACAGCTACTTGGCAGCCAAAATCGCCATTTTATTCAGCTTTTCGGCCTTGCAAACGCTCTGCTTTGTGCTGATTGGCAACTGGATTTTGGGCATCGAAGCCATGCATGGCCATTATTGGATGATGCTCTTCTCGGTGGCTTGCTTTGCCAATATGCTGGGGCTAAATATCTCGGCTACTTTCAGCTCGGTGGTTACGATTTATATCTTGATTCCGCTGCTGCTCATTCCGCAGCTTATTTTGGGTGGAATTGTGGTAAAGTTTGACGAAGTAAACCCCCATTTGGCCTCTCAAAACCGTGTACCTTGGGTGGCAGAGCTGATGGCTTCTCGCTGGGCTTTTGAGGGCTTGGCCGTCAGTCAGTTTCGCGACAACCCTTTCCAAAAGCCTTTCTATGAGTATGACCGTCGCTTGGCACAAGCAGAGTATTACAAAGACTATTATTGCAGCGCCTTGGAGTCAGTACTTTCTTTTTGTTTGAACAACCTCAAAGCCAAAAATCAAAAAGCCAAAGTAGCCCAAGAAATGCTTTTGCTGCGCAATGAATTTGCTTTCTTACAAAATAACTTTGAGAAGCTGCCTTTCAAAGCTTACGAAAAGCTCACTGTCGAAAGCTTCGACTTCGAGACCTTCGAGGCGGGCAAAGCTCATCTACAGCAGGTCAAAAATTATCACATTGCCCAATACAATGCTGCCAGCGATGCCAAAGATGCCGTCGTTGCGCAAATTACGGCTACACCCGAGCAAAAAGCACAGTTTTTGGAGCTGCGCAACAAATTCCAGAACGAAGCCCTTTCGGCCATGCTGCGCAATCACAATGATGTAAAACGGGTGGTGGAATTTCAGGGGCGCTTGGTGCAAAAAGTATATCCTATTTACCAAAATCCTACGCCCAATACCTATTGGCTCGACTTTCAGGCACACTTTTTTGCCCCTCGAAAGTACCTTTTGGGAAGGCTGATAGATACCTTTTACTTCAATCTTTTGGCCATTTGGATGATGACGCTGCTGCTCTACATCACTTTGTATTACAAAATATTTGAGAGGCTACTCACCAAAATTGGTGTTTCTTTTGAGAAAATAGGCTTTTTCAATACCAAAGAGGTCAAAACTCCCAAGAAAAAGGCATAAGCCGCCAAAGCAAAGCCCCTCAGGTTTATGAAACCTGAGGGGCTGTTGGCAAACTCTATTGACCCAAAGCTTATTTCTTTCCTCCTTGCTTATTCACGTCGGCAAAAGGATAGCTGTTGTTGCCTTTTTCGACATCGGCCATACGTCCGCTGGGGTCTATTTCCATACTTACAATGTCGGCCAAGGCTACATCCGCCACAAAATGGTATTCGGGATATACCCAGCCCCAGTCTTGGAGCAAGATGCTGCTATCGGCGAGCTTTTCTTTTTTCTCGCCTCGCATCATTTCCAAAGGAATGTAATAATGGATTTTCTGCCCGTTTTTGAGCGTAACAATCAAGTCGGTAGGCATAGGAAAATCGCCTTTGCGCTCCAATACAATTTTGGTTTTGTTGGCTTCAGCACTTACTTGTTTGATGCCATAGTCAATCGTTTTGGTAGAATTGACCCAATACTCAAAGTACCAGTCCAGCTCGATACCCGAAGCCTTTTCCATCACCCTTTTGAAGTCGCGCATAGTAGGATGCTTAAACTTCCAAGTATTGAAATAATCAAGCATGCCTTTGTCGAAAGCTTCTTGGCCTATCACATAGCCCAGCTGATGCAGGCTGATAGTGCCCAAAGAGTAGCTGGCCGTGCTGTAAGCGCGGTTGGTATTGAAATGGTCGGCGTGGGTACTCATCGGCTCTTGGAGGCCTGATTTTACGAGATTGAAATACGCATTGTAGCTACCGGCAAAGGGATTGGCGGCATTGGTATTGAAGAGCTTGTCCATAATAAAATCCTGAGCATAGCTCGTAAAGCCTTCGTCCATCCAATGATAAAGCAACTCGTTGGTAGCCAATACGCCATAAAACCAGTTGTGAGCGGCCTCGTGTACGGCCACACTTACCAAACTGCGCAGCGGAATATTGCCCACAATCAGCGTTGCCATGGGGTATTCCATCCCACCATCACCGCCTTGAATGAAAGAAAACTCTTTGTAAGGATACGTGCCAAACTTTTGGTTCATAATGTCAAAAAACTTCACCATATAGTCGGGCAGCAGCTTCCAATTGCTTTCGGCAGGCTTCTGGTAGAAGAAGCGCAACAGCGTACCATTGCTGGTTTGGGTTTGGGTGTGGATATAGTCGGGGTCGGCAGCCCACATAAAGTCGTGTACATTTTCGGCCTTGAAGTGCCAAGTGAGGCGCTTTCCGGCGGGTCTTTTTACAGCCTTGCCCTTGCTTTCATAGCCTTTACCTATCTCTTGAGGGTTTTGTAAAGTACCTGTTCCGGCCAAGGTGTAGGCCGAATCTATGGTAACTTTCACATCAAAATTGCCCCATACGCCATGAAACTCCCTGCCAATATAAGGGTGTGCATGCCAGCCTTCGATGTCGTATTCGGCCATTTTGGGATACCACTGCGCCATAGAGTAGTCTATGCCCTCGCTGTTATTGCGCCCATTGCGGCGAATCTGTATAGGCACTTGGCTTTCAAACTCCATCTCGAAAGTGCTGCTCTTTTGGGGGGCAATGGGTGTGGCCAATTTCACCTCCAAGATAGTACCCACTACCTCATATTGCAGGGCTTTACCATCTTGCTTGAGCGATTTGATGCGGTGATAGCCTATTTCGTTGGGCTTGAGGGAAGCGATGCGGCCGCGCACACGCTGGTCGGGGTCGCTGATGGTACGTGAGCGCACGTCCATCATACTACCGGGCTGAAAGGCATTAAAATAGAGGTGATAAAATACTTTGTCGAGTACGTCGGGCGAGTTGTTGGTATAGACCAATTTCTGTTTGCCCTGAAACTGATGTTTTTCAGAGTCAAAGTCTATATTCATTTGGTAATTGGCCTGCTGCTGCCAGTAGCCTTGCTGTGCATACAAAGGCAACAAGCTGCTCAAGAGCAAAGTACATAGAAAGAAAGAGATTTTTTGCATGGGAAATCGTAAAAGTTATTGTGCTGAAATAAGATATTTGTATTGTCGAAGTGGTATCATAAAAAGGAAATTTTATGAATACCAAGCTCCAAAAACAAAAATAGATAATTTCACATAATTCTCACTTGCCTTGGGGATATATTTGGCTTTGGGGTGATTTTTCGCTTACTTGTTCGCCTAAATCTTTTACTTATTCTATGGAAATTTTACAAACCCGGCCAGAGCAGCTCAAGGAAGTATTTGGTCTGTATGAGGCCGCTACGGAGCGACAAAAGCAGCTTTATAAGGTACATTGGCCTGTTTTTGAGGAAGCGATGGTAGCCCGCGAAATTGCCGAAGGCAGGCAGTGGCACATCAGAGCAGCAGACCGCATGTGCTGCACTTGGGCTATTGCCTTCGAGGACTTGCAGATTTGGGAGGAAAGCGCCCAAGAGGCCGCCTTGTACCTGCACCGCATTGCTACTCTGCCCCAAAAGCCACAAGTTACTTTTGTGCCTTTGGTGATTGCTTGGGCCAAGGCTTTTGCCCAAGCGCAAGCCTTGGACTTTGTACGCCTTGATACCATCGGCCACAACCAAAAGCTGATTGCCCACTACCAAGCCTGCGGTTTTGCCTTTTTGGGCTTGCGGAAGCTCCAAAACACCCAAGGCCTGCCCAGACATTACCAAGAGGAAGATGTAAGTCTTTTTGAAATAAAATTATAAGCGCTAAAGACGGATAAGTTGTGCCCGCTCGATGCGGCTTAGCTCTCTGTTCATCTCATAATAAATGATAAAAGCACCATTGATACGGTCGGCATCGGTAATATCAGGAAAGCGCGTGTAGCTACTGCCCTCGCCCGGAGGCCAAGCCGCCGAGGAAATCTCGAAGGCGGGACGGTTCTCTACAAAGCCCAGCTTGGTGATGTTGAGGGTATTGGTATTGCCATTGGTGAGGCGGGCGGTTACAAAGCTGCCCTTTTCTATTTTGCCATTGGCGGGGTTCAGGCGCGCCAAGATAGATACCTTGGGGCCGCCGCCACTGCCATAGCCATTCTGAAACACTCCTGTAAAGGCATTCTGATTATCTAACTCTTTGCGGTTGATGTAGTTGCCATCGTTGCTGCCGCCATCTACCGTAAAGACCACCCAAGGCTTGTCTTCGCTGTCTGTGGCCACCAATACGGCACGACCATCTACGGGTGTAGCCTCATAAACCACGCGCCACTGCTCTTGGCCTGCGGCATTGAGCTTGCGCACAAAGGGATTTTGGTTGATGCTGCTTACTTGGTCGAAGCCCACTTCGTAGCGGTTGCCTTGGCTGTCTTCGGCCACATCGCTGCTGTTCAGTCCGGCAGAGGGATTGGGGCTACTATCGCTACTTTTTTTGCAGGCAAATGAAGCTGCCACTAAGAGCAGCATCCAAAAAATATTTTTTGTCATGTCTGATGTGTTTTTAGGTTTGCTTACAAAGATAAGAACATTTCCGAAAATTGGCAGCTTTTCTGACACCGAGGCACCTACTCCTCCACAATATGCTTGCGTTTGATACCCAACTTTTGCATTTTGGATTGAAGCGTAGAAGCGGGCAAGTCCAATAGCTCGGCAGCACCACCTGCGCCATTGATTTTACCCTTGCACAATCGCAATACCTCCAAAAGATAGCTGCGTTCATGTTCCTTCCAAGTAGTGATGATGCTTGGATTACCAAGACCAAAAGTATCTTCTGTTGATGGTGCGGGCAAGGGCAAGGACTGAATCAGCTGGCCTTGGCAGAGAATCACGCTGCGCTCGATGATATGCTCCAGCTCACGGATATTGCCTGCCCAGTTGTAAGTCATCATTTCTTGTAGCGCTTTTTCGCTGAAGCCTTCTATTTTCTTACCGATTTTTTTGCTGTATTTTTTCAGAAAATGTACCGCCAGTAGCGGAATATCTGTTTTTCTCTCTCGCAAGGGAGGCAGGGTAATCGGGAAGATATGCAATCGGTAGTAGAGGTCTTGCCTGAAATTTCCAGCTTTTAT
>DAIQNQ010000038.1:0-20914 GCA_036788275.1 Thermonemataceae bacterium | reverse complement strand
CGTATCCACGCTTGGGACACCCTCCTGCAAGCCCGCGCCATCGAAAATATCGCTTATAGCATCGGGGTCAATCGCCTCGGCAAAGATGGCGGTGGTATGGAGCATCCCGGGCACTCAGCTATCTATAATTATAAAGGAGAGGTGCTTGCCAAAAGCATCAACGAAGCCACTACGCTGCAATACACTCTTTCCAAAAGTGAACTGCTCCAATTCCGCGAAAGATTCCCTTTTCATTTAGATGCAGATAACTTTGAGTTGCAAAGTAAATAATCATTTCCCCTTCTGAACTTTCCGACCCAAGAAGGTGTCATGCAATCGTATCCATTTTCACAAGGCTTTCCCGCTCATTTAGGTATATTCTCTTATGGTACAAACTTCTCGCCCACAACTCTATTATTTCTACGATGCCCTTTGTGGCTGGTGTTATGGCTTTTCTCCGGTAATACAAGCCCTGCATGCCCAGCACCACGAGCAGATGGACTTTCAGGTAATCTCCGGCGGAATGATTGTGGAGGAGCGCATCGGCCCTATTGGGGCAGTAGCCCCCTACATTGCCAAGGCTTATAAGCAAGTAGAAGATACGAGCGGTGTGCGTTTTGGCGAAGCCTTTTTGGAGGGAATTTTGGCAGAAGGTACAGCCATATTTACCTCCGTTCCTGCGGCAGTAGCCTTGTCGGTATTCAAGGAGGAGCTGCCCGCCCAAGCCGTAGCCTTTGCGGCAGCCCTGCAAAAAGCCGTATATTATGATGGTGTAGAACCTGCCCGCAACGAGTCTTTTGCACCCTATGCAGCAGCCTTTGGTCTTGAAGAGGAGGCTTTCCTCGAAAAAATGTATGCGCCCCAAGCCCTTCAAGCTGCCTATAAGGATTTTGCCCTTGCAGCACAATTCGGTATTCAAGGTTTTCCCAGTTTGGTGATAGATATTGGCGCACCGCAGCTTTATTTATTGGCACGCGGCTACGACAGCCAAGAGCGTATCAATCAGCGTATAGAAGCCATCTATCAAGAAAACAAGCCCGCCTAAAGTAAATTTTTTAATAGCCTTCCCTTCCGCTTTGCGCATTCGTAACTCTTTGAAAGAAAAAATCTTTTGAAAGAGTTTGCATTGTATTTTTATATCCATAACTTTGCAGTCCTTTAACGAAACTGCCTTACAAGCAGTTAATTTTGTATTGTATAAATAATTCAAAATCAAAAATGTCTGGAATTATAGGTAAAAAAATCGGAATGACTAGCATCTACGGTGCCGATGGACAGAAAGTCGCATGCACAGTGATAGAGGCTGGTCCTTGTGTAGTAACACAAGTGAAGACAGTGGAGACAGACGGTTATGAGGCCATCCAGCTTGGATTTGGCGAGGCGAAAGAAAAAAACACGCCCAAGCCCATGCTCGGACACTTCAAAAAGGCAAACGCTACTCCCAAGCGCAAAGTAGTAGAGTTTAAGGGCTTTACCCAAAGCCTGCAGCTCGGCGATGTACTCCAAGTACAAGATGTATTGGCCGAAGGCGACCAAGTAGATGTAGTAGGTACTTCTAAGGGAAAAGGTTTCCAAGGGGTAGTAAAAAGACATAACTTTAGCGGGGTAGGAGAAGCCACCCACGGGCAGCACAACCGTCTTCGTGCGCCGGGTTCTATTGGCTCTGCTTCTTATCCTTCTCGTGTATTCAAAGGCATCCGCATGGCGGGGCGTACCGGTGGCACGCGCGTAAAAGTGCAAGGCTTGAAAGTAGTAAAGGTGATTCCTGAGAAAAACCTTATCCTGATTAGTGGCTCTGTGCCCGGTGCAAACAATTCATTCGTAATTATTGAAAAGTAAAATGAAAGTATCTGTATTCAATATAGCCGGTGCGCCTACAGGCAAAGAAGTAACTCTTTCCGACAGCATCTTTAATATCGAGCCAAATGAACACGCCGTGTATTTGGACGTAAAGCAGTACCTCGCCAACCAACGCCAAGGTACACACAAAGCAAAGCAGAGAAACGAAATTTCAGGCTCTACACGCAAGCTACACCGCCAAAAAGGCACAGGAGGCTCTCGTAAAGGCAGCATCAAAAACCCTTTGTTTCGCGGTGGCGGACGTGTTTTTGGCCCTGTGGTAAGAGACTACGGCTTCAAACTCAACAAGAAAGTGAAAGCCTTGGCCAGAAAGTCGGCCTTGAGTGTGAAAGCAAAAGCTGATGCCATCAAAGTAGTAGAAAATTTCAGCTTGGCAGCCCCCAAAACCAAAGATTTTATCAATATTCTCAATGCCTTGGCGCTGAACAACCAAAAGACCCTCGTGGTATTGGGCGAACATAATCCTAACCTCTACCTCTCCAGCAGAAACATCCCTGATGCAAAGGTAATCACTGTACATGAGCTGAGTACTTATGAGCTGATGAACGCTGATGCCCTTTTGTTGAGCGAAGCTTCTATCGAAGTGTTAGAACAAATCTTTAAGGCATAAGAACCATGAAAAATATTATCATCAAACCCGTGATTACCGAAAAAGCAAACGGTATGAACGAAGCTGGCAAATACGTATTTATCGTTGATAAAAATGCCAATAAAATCGAAATCGGTAAGGCTATCGAAAAGCTCTACGGTGTGAAAGTACAAGACGTAAACACCATGCGCTACCAAGGAAAGCAGAAAACTCGCTATACCAAATCGAAAATCCTGACCGGACGCAGGCCTTCTTTCAAGAAAGCTGTGATACAGGTAGTAGAAGGAGAAATCATTGATATCTACGGAAATATTTAATAGACAATTAATTATAGTGCTTCACTGATAAGGAAGATAACCATGGCAGTAAGAAAACTCAGACCAACCACACCCGGACAAAGATTCAGAATTGCGCCTGTATTTCAAGGCGTAATTACCAGCAGCACGCCTGAGAAATCTTTGTTGAAGCCCTCCCACCACAGCGGAGGTAGAAATAACACGGGTAAAATGACCATGCGCTACATGGGTGGCGGACACAAAAGAAAGTACCGTATTATAGACTTTAAGAGAGATAAGTTTGGCGTACCGGCAGTCGTAAAATCAATAGAATACGATCCCAATCGCTCTGCTTATATCGCCCTTCTTTTCTATAAAGATGGAGAAAAGAGATATATGCTCGCTCCCGAAGGTCTCAATGTAGGCCAAGAGGTACTCTCCGGAAGTGGTATCGCTCCTGAAGTAGGCAATGCTTTGCCTTTGGGAGAAATGCCCCTCGGTACGATTGTTCACAACATCGAAACACGCCCCGGAAAAGGTGGCAAAATTGTGCGTAGTGCCGGCACGTACGCCCAGTTGCTTGCAAAAGAAGGAAAGTATGTAACGATTAAGTTGCCTTCTGGCGAGATGAGAATGATTCTGGCTACCTGTATCGCTACGGTAGGGAAGGTATCGAACTCCGACCACATGAACGTACGCCTCGGAAAAGCAGGTCGTAAGCGTTGGTTGGGTCGTCGCCCACGCACCAGAGGGGTTGCTATGAACCCGGTGGATCACCCGATGGGGGGTGGTGAAGGAAGAGCCTCAGGTGGGCATCCTCGCTCTCGCAACGGTCTCTATGCCAAAGGTATGAAGACCCGCACGAAGAAGAAGTATTCTAATCGTTTAATCGTTACAAAGAGAAAAAAATAAGCTAAGCGTATATGGGACGTTCGTTAAAAAAAGGACTTTACGTGGACTTTAGACTCACCAAAAAGGTAGAAACCTTAGAGGAGTCCGGTAAGAAATCTGTAATCAAAACATGGTCAAGACGCTCTACAATCTCTCCTGATTTTGTAGGCCACACCTTCGCTGTGAGCAACGGTAATAAGTTTATTCCGGTGTATGTTACAGAGCAAATGGTAGGACACAAGCTCGGAGAGTTTGCACCTACTCGAAACTATCGAGGCCACGCCGGTAACAAAAAAGATAAAGGTAGAAAATAAAAGCGTGCATGCAAGGCAGGGTAATCCGATAAAATACTCGCCGCACGCCCTAACGCACATTTGAATATGGAAGCAGTCGCAAAATTAAAAAATGTTCCTACTTCACCTCGCAAGATGAGGTTAGTAGTAGATATTATCAGGGGTTTGGAAGTAACAAAGGCTTTGAATATCCTTAAGTTTCAGCCAAATCATGCCGCCAAAACCGTAGAGAAAGTACTTCTGTCTGCTATTGCCAACTGGCAACAAAAAAACGAAGGTGCAGATCTCGAAAGTTTGAACTTGTACGTAAAAACGGTATTTGTAGGACAAGGTGCTACATTGAAACGTTTAAGCCCCGCCCCACAAGGCCGTGCGCATCGTATCCGCAAGCGTTCTAACCACATTACTTTGGTAGTGGCCGAGATGGAAAACGTAGAAGAGGTACAAGCTTAGTTTAATTCAAAGAACCTGATAATCAGTAAAATATAATGGGACAAAAGGTTAATCCAATTGGTTTTAGGCTCGGAGTCGTAAAAGGTTGGGACTCGAGTTGGTTCGGTGGAAAAGACTTCCCCGAGAAATTGGTAGAAGACGAAAAAATCAGAAAATATGTAGATGCTCGCGTACCCAAAGGGGGAATCGCCCGCATCGTGATAGAGAGAACCCTCAAGAGAATCACCCTTACTATCCAAACGGCTCGCCCGGGGGTAGTAATCGGGAAAGGTGGCAATGAGGTGGACAAAATCCGTGAGGAGCTCAAGCAACTTACCGGAAAAGATGTACAAATCAACATCTTTGAAATCAAAAGACCTGAATTAGATGCCCGCTTGGTAGGCGAAAATATCGCCCAGCAGCTCAAAGCCCGTATCTCTTATCGCAAAGCCATGAAGCAGGCAATTTCTGCGGCCATGCGTGTAGGAGCGGAAGGCATCAAAATTCGTCTTTCCGGTCGTTTGGGAGGCGCTGAAATGGCACGTACTGAAGAATACAAAGAAGGAAGAGTACCTTTGCATACTATTCGTGCAGATATAGACTATGCGATTTCTGAAGCTGACACGGTATATGGAAAAATCGGTATCAAAGTATGGATTTTCAAGGGAGAGATTTTTGATAAAATTGACCTTGTGCCCAACACCGAGGTAAACAATACCGCCGCCAACAGCAGCAGCAATCAAGGAGGCAGCAAAGACAACCGTAAGAAAAATACGGGTATCAAACGTAGCAAAAGAAAGAAAGACACTAAATAAAGTGCTTTCGGCTACTCATCATTCCATCTTAAATTTCTAAGAACATGTTACAGCCAAAAAGAACCAAATATAGAAAGCAGCAGAAAGGCCGTGTGAAAGGATTGGCTACTCGCGGGCAGGAAATTGCCTTCGGCTCTTTCGCTATCAAATCTATGGAAGCTACTTGGATTACTTCTCGCCAAATCGAAGCAGCACGTATTACGATGACTCGTACGATGAAGCGTGAAGGACAGGTATGGATTCGTATCTTCCCTGATAAGCCTATTACCAAAAAGCCTGCTGAAGTGCGTATGGGAAAAGGTAAAGGAGCACCCGAATATTGGGTAGCTTGTGTAAAACCCGGAACAATTCTTTTTGAAATATCCGGTGTAAGCTTGGAAGTGGCACAAGAAGCCCTTCGCTTGGCAGCACAAAAGTTGCCCGTTACGACCAAGTTTGTGATACGTAGAGATTACGTTGCTGATTAACCCTTAACCCCCCAATACCCATGAAAGCAAAAGAATTGCAGGCGCTATCGGTAGAAGAGCTTCAGGCAAGATTGAACAGCGAGCAGGACAGTTATTATAAACTAAAACTTGCTCACGCTGTATCGCCTATCGAAAACCCAATGAGAATACGAGCTACGCGCCGTTTGATTTCTCGTATCCACACTGTTCTAACCGCCAAACAAACCATCGGTAACAACTAACACACATGGAAACAGTAAATAACAGCGAAAGCAGAAATACCAGAAAAGAAAGAGTAGGAAAAGTACTGAGCAACAAGATGAACAAGTCTATCGTCGTGGCCATCGAACGCAAAGTAAAGCATCCTGTCTATGGTAAGTTTATGAAGAAAACTACCAAATTGATGGCACATGATGAAAAAGAAGAGTGCAATATCGGTGATACTGTACGCATCATGGAAACGCGCCCTTTGAGCAAGCGCAAAAACTGGAGATTAGTCGAAATCATAGAAAGAGCCAAATAAAATGATACGTCAAGAAAGCAGACTCAACGTAGCCGATAACAGCGGAGCCAAAGAAGTGCTCTGTATCCGTATTTTGGGTGGTACCAAAAAGAAATACGCGACCATCGGTGATAAGATAATCGTAACGGTAAAGCAAGCACTCTCTTCTTCTAACGTGAAGAAAGGGGCTGTATCGCGTGCCGTAGTAGTAAGAACCCGCAAAGAGGTACGTCGCAAAGATGGCTCTTATATCCGTTTTGAAGACAATGCAGCTGTATTGCTCAACAACAACGATGAGCCAAGAGGTACACGTATCTTCGGCCCCGTAGCCCGCGAACTGCGCGAAAAGCAGTTTATGAAGATTGTTTCATTAGCCCCTGAAGTATTATAAGGATGGAAAGGAAATATAACAAGCAGCCTAAATTGCATATCAAAAAAGGTGATACCGTGATGGTAATCGCCGGAAATGCAAAAAACAAAACAGGTAAAGTAGTAAAAGTACTTGTTGAAAAGCAAAGAGTGGTGGTAGAAGGCCTCAATATGGTAAAAAAACACATGAAGCCTACTGCCGAAAGCCCTCAAGGTGGAATCATCGAAAAAGAAGGTTCTATTCATATCAGTAATGTAATGCCCCTCGACCCCAAAACCGGAAAGCCCACACGCATCGGTCGTAAGCTCAATGAAAAGGGTAAATTGCAAAGGTATTCCAAAAAAACTGGCGAATTTTTAGACTAAGATGGCAAATCCAAGATTAAAAGAAAAGTATAAAAGTGAAATTGTCTCTGTACTCAGAGAAAAGTTTCAATACAAGTCTGTGATGCAAGTGCCCAAAGTTACCAAGATTGTAATTAATAAGGGTATCGGCGATGCCGTAGCAGACAAGAAGCTCGTGGACCAAGGCGTAGAAGAGCTGACCACCATCACAGGGCAAAAAGCAGTGCCTACTTTTTCTAAGCAGGCAATCTCTAACTTCAAACTCCGTGAAGACATTGCTATCGGTGCCAAAGTAACTTTGCGCGGCGACAAAATGTACGAGTTTTTGGACAGACTCCTCACCGTGGCTTTGCCCCGCGTAAGGGATTTCAAAGGTGTAAGCGATAAGAGCTTCGATGGCCGTGGCAATTATACCCTCGGTGTAAAAGAGCAGATTATCTTCCCTGAAATCAGTATTGACAAAGTGAACCGTATCTCCGGTATGGACATCACCTTCGTAACTACTGCCCAAAACGACCAAGAAGCATTAGAGCTTTTGAAAGCTTTCGGAATGCCTTTCGCAAATCAAAAAAAATAATCTAAGTACCTCCAACCATGGCAAAAGAATCAATCAAAGCTCGTGAGCGAAAAAGAGAACGTTTGGTAGCGAAATTTGCTGCCAAGAGAACAGCACTGAAAGAAGCAGGCGATTGGGAAGCCCTCGACAAACTCCCCAGAAATGCCTCACCTGTGCGTTTGCACAACCGCTGTAAAGTTACTGGAAGACCCAAAGGCTATATGCGCCGCTTCGGAATCTCCAGGGTATTGTTCAGAAAATGGGCATCAGAAGGAAAAATCCCCGGAGTAACCAAGTCAAGCTGGTAAAAAATTGGATTTTTTTTTGGATTCTCTTTTTAGTTTCCTATATTTGCAAGCCAATTTTCAAAGTGGCAATCCATTGATTTTAAATAAGAAAGAAATGCATACTGATCCCATAGCAGATTACCTGACTCGACTAAGGAATGCTGTAAGAGCAAAACATAGAATCGTAGAGATACCTGCTTCTAATATCAAAAAGGAGATTACCAAGGTATTGCACGACAAAGGCTATATCCAAAACTTTAAGTTTGAGGAAGAAGGCCCCCAAGGCAATATCAAAATTGCACTCAAGTACAATCCCGTAACCAAAGAGCCGGCCATTGTACATATTGAGAGAATCAGCCGCCCCGGCCTCCGCAAATATACCGGTGCCGACGAAATGCCAAGAGTGCTCAACGGACTCGGCATTGCCATTCTTTCTACCTCCAAAGGTGTAATGACTGATAAAGAAGCCCGTACTCTTAATGTAGGTGGAGAAGTACTCTGCTACGTATATTAATTTCAAAGCGTTAAGAAGAAATGTCAAGAATAGGTAAAAGTCCGATTACTCTTCCTGCAAAGGTGAGCGTTACGATAGACAAAGACAATGTCGTAACCGTAAAAGGCCCTAAAGGAGAATTGAAGCAAGCAGTTGATAAAGACATTATTGTCAAGCTCGAAGATGGTGTACTGACAGTAGAGCGCCCTACGGAGCAGAAAAGACACAAAGCCCTCCACGGTTTGTACCGCTCTTTGTTGAGCAATATGGTGCAAGGCGTAAACGAAGGCTTCAAGATGAGTCTTGAAGTAGTAGGGGTAGGTTACAAGGCTGTTGTCAATGGCAATATCTTGGAAATGTCTTTGGGTTATTCGCATCCTATTTACTTTGGATTGCCTCCCGAAATCAATGCTTCTGCCGTTACTGAAAAGGGTAAAAGCCCTATAATCACGCTGGAAAGTATTGACAAGCAGTTGATTGGGCACATTGCCGCAAAAATCAAAGCCTTACGCAAAGTAGAGCCTTACAAAGGAAAAGGTATCAAGTTTGTGGGCGAGGCCATCAGAAGAAAAGCAGGGAAATCTGCCTCTAAAAAATAACATAAGATCATGGCTACACATAAAGAGCTTAGAAGAGTTCGTATCAAGAAAGGAATTCGTAAAAAAATTACCGGTACGGCTCAAAGACCCAGACTCTCTGTTTTTAGGTCTAACACACGTATTTATGCGCAAATCGTGGACGATACACAAGGCAAAACACTTGCCAGTGCTTCATCTTTCGATGTAAATGCAAACAAATTGAATATTGATGTGGCAAAAGAAGTAGGAAAAAAATTGGCTGAGAATGCCAAAAATACAGGTATCTCGCAGGTAGTATTCGACAGAGGAGGCTATTTGTACCACGGCAAAGTAAAAGCCTTGGCTGATGCCGCCAGAGAAGGAGGGCTTCAATTTTAAGAAATTAGACCGCAATGAATAAAAAAACTGTAAGAATCAGCGAATTAGACCTCAAAGAACGCGTAGTAGCAATCGAGCGCGTAGCCAAAGTAGTAAAAGGCGGACGCCGTTTTAGCTTTGCAGCTATCGTAGTAGTAGGCAACGGTGATGGTGTAGTAGGCTACGGACTTGGCAAAGCCAATGAGGTAACTGATGCCATTACTAAAGGAATTGAAGATGCTAAGAAACACTTGATTCAAGTGCCTATCATGAAGCATACAATCCCCCACGAAACCAACGGAAAATACTGTGGTGGCAATGTGTTTATCAAGCCTGCGGCTCCGGGAACGGGTGTTATTGCCGGTGGTGCGATGCGTGCAGTACTCGAAAGTGCTGGTATCAAAGATGTATTGGCGAAGTCCAAAGGCTCTTCTAACCCTCACAACGTGGTAAAAGCTACTTTTGATGCCCTTCTGAGATTGCGTGCACCACACAGCATTGCAAGACAAAGAGGTGTTACTTTGCAGAAAGTATTTAACGGATAAGCAATCATGGCAAAAATCAAAATTACTCAAGTAAGAAGTACCATTGACCGTCCTGAAAGACAAAAAAGAACTATTCAGGCCTTGGGATTGGGAAAAATAAACAAGTCGGTAGAGGTAGAAAATACTCCTCAAATAGCCGGTATGGTAAGAGCCGTAGAACACCTCATCAAGGTAGAAGCGCTCTAAGCCTCACAGCTCTCAGCAGCTGCTAAGCGTTAGCGAAAGCGAGTTTAATTTTTTAACACAAGATTTCTCATGAAATTACATAGTTTGAAGCCCGCCTCAGGGGCAACCAAAGACAGAAAAAGAATAGGCCGTGGCACGGGTTCGGGCAAAGGTGGCACCTCTACAAGAGGACACAAAGGAGCGCGCTCTCGCTCCGGTTACAAAAGCAAGAGAGCTTTTGAAGGTGGACAAATGCCTCTTCAAAGAAGAATCCCTAAATTTGGATTCAAAAGCATTAACAAGGTGGTGTACAAGCCTATCAACTTAGACACCCTCCAAGAGCTGGTAGAAAAATTCAATACCACAGAAGTAAGTTTGGACTTCCTCAGAGCACACGGTTTGCTCGGCAAGAACGACTTGCTCAAAGTATTGGGCAGAGGCGAGTTGAAAGGTGCTTTGAAAGTAGAAGCCCACGCATTTTCTGAATCAGCAAAAGAAGTCATCGAAAAACTTGGCGGTACTGTTACCGTAATTGCATAACATGAAAAAGTTTATACAAACCATCAAGAATATATTCGCGATTGAAGAGCTAAGAAGGCGTATCATTACGACCCTTCTTTTGCTTTTGGTATTTCGCGTGGGTTCATTTATCGTTCTTCCCGGAATAGACCCCCTTTCATTGAAAGATAATTTCGGTGACATTAGAGACTTCATTAATATATTTCTCGGTGGGGCGTTTAGCAGAGCTTCTATCTTTGCGCTGGGTATCATGCCTTACATCTCTGCATCTATCGTGGTGCAGCTGCTTACAGTAGCGATGCCTGCTTTCCAAAAGATGCAGCGTGAAGGGGAATCGGGAAGAAAGAAAATCAATCAAATTACGCGTTTGCTTACCATCGTCATTACCTTGGCCCAGGCTTCTGCGTATTTGGCTACCTTAGAAGGTACTATCCTGATTGACAAAACTTTCTTTACCATTTCTTCAGTGATTATTCTCACCTCCGGCACTATGTTTTGTATGTGGCTCGGTGAAAAAATCACAGACAAAGGTTTAGGCAATGGTATTTCACTGCTCATTATGATTGGGATTATCTCTCGTTTGTTGCCTTCTTTACAACAAGAGGCGCTTTCAAGAGGAATGAACCAAGCGTTGATATTCATTATTGAAATCGTAGCACTCTTCTTTGTGATTATTGCCGTGATTTTGGTAACGCAAGCGGTGAGAAGAGTACCTGTACAATATGCCAAACAAGTAGTAGGCAATAAAGTATATGGTGGCCAACGCCAATACATACCTCTCAAGCTGAATGCTGCTGGTGTAATGCCTATCATTTTTGCGCAATCGCTGATGTTTTTGCCCGCGATGTTTACAGGCTTATTCTCAGGACAAAACTCCGATGTAGCCAATATGGTAGCCGCTTTCTCCGATCCTTTCACTTGGCAATACAATTTGATTTTTGGTCTTTTGATTGTAGTGTTTACGTTTTTTTACACGGCCATTACGATCAATCCAAAGCAAATTGCCGATGATATGAAGCGCAACGGTGGTTTTATCCCTGGTGTGCAGCCCGGAGAGCCTACTTCAGAATACATAGACAGCATCCTCTCTAAAATCACTTTGCCCGGCTCTATTTTCTTGGCAATCATTGCGGTAGTACCTGCTTTGGTGGCCTTGTTGGGAGTGCAAAAAGAGTTTTCTCAGTTTTATGGAGGTACATCCTTGTTGATTTTGGTAGGGGTGGTATTAGATACTTTGCAGCAAATAGAAAGCTATCTGTTGATGCGTCATTACGAAGGATTGATGAAATCCGGTAAGCTCACTGATTCTAATATTGATATTGCGGTAGCCTAATGATTTTCTTCAAAACACCGGAACAAATAGAGATTATTCGAAGCAATGGGCTGATTTTAGGAAAAGCCCATGCGGAGGTAGCCAAGCTGATTGCTCCGGGTGTAAGTACCCTTGCTTTGGACAAAGTAGCAGAGGAATACATCAGAGATCATCAGGCAGTGCCCTCTTTCAAAAACTACAATGGCTTTCCTGCCTCACTTTGTATTTCTGTAAATGAACAAGTGGTGCACGGAATCCCCGGAGCTTATACCCTCCAAGAAGGAGACATCATTTCGATAGATGGTGGGGTATATAAAAATGGTTTTCACAGCGATAGCGCCTATTCTTATGGTGTAGGCGAAATAGCAGAAAGTCACCAGCATCTCTTAGATGTTACCAAAGCCTCTCTCTACAAAGGGATAGAAAAGGTAGCCAAAGGTGCAAGAATGGGAGACATCAGTTATGCTATCCAAAGCCACGTAGAGGCAGCCGGCCTCTCTATTGTACGCGAGTTGGTAGGGCATGGCGTAGGCAAAAACCTGCACGAGTCGCCTGAAGTACCCAACTACGGCAAAAGAGGCAATGGCATTATGCTGAGAGAAGGAGTGGTATTGGCCATAGAGCCTATGGTAAACTTGGGCTTGCGCAAAGTAGTACAAGAAAAAGATGGTTGGACTATCCGAACTTTTGATAGGTTGCCTTCCGCACACTTTGAGCATACTGTGGCCGTGCTAGAAGGCAAAGCAAGTATTCTGACAACATTTGAATTTATAGAAGCAGTTTTACAAAATAAATATGGCAAAGCAAGCGTCCATTGAGCAAGACGGAGTAATAGTAGAAGCATTGTCCAACGCAATGTTTCGTGTGAAGTTGAAAAATGACCACGAGGTCATCGCACATATCTCAGGGAAAATGAGAATGAACTATATCAAAATCCTTCCCGGAGACAAGGTGAAACTCGAAATGTCGCCCTACGACCTCAGCAAAGGTAGAATAGTATATAGATATAAATAAAACTTCTAAATAGATACAGCAATGAAAGTAAGAGCTTCAGTAAAAAAACGTAGCACTGATTGCAAATTAATCAGAAGAAAAGGTAAAATCTACGTAATCAACAAAAAAAATCCTAAGTACAAACAACGTCAAGGGTAATTTACTAACAATATGGCAAGAATCGCAGGAGTTGATATTCCCAACAACAAAAGAGGAGAAATCTCCCTTACCTACATCTACGGAATAGGCCGCAGCGCCGCTAAAAAAATCCTTATCAAAGCAGGGATTAGCTTAGACAAGAAGGTAGGAGAGTGGAACGACGAAGAGTCCACGGCTGTTCGTAACGTGATCAGCAGTGAGTTTACCGTAGAAGGTGAGCTTCGTTCACAGGTACAGTTGTCTATCAAACGCTTGATGGATATTGGCTGCTACCGAGGACTCAGACACCGCAAAGGCCTTCCTGTAAGAGGACAGCGCACACGTACCAACGCACGTACCAGAAAAGGGAAACGTAAGACAGTAGCCAACAAGAAAAAAGCTACGAAGTAATATTCTTCATCATCTTTCCAAGGGAATGCTTGCTTTTGAAACCAAGCGTTCCCAAAGATTTTTAATTTTTACGTAAATGGCAGCAGATAAAAGAAAAGATAAAGCTAAAAAAAGATTGGTAGTCGTAGATGCACAAGGTGAAGTGCATATCAAGGCTTCTTTCAACAATATCATCATTACTATCACCAACAGTACCGGACAGGTAATCTCTTGGTCTTCGGCAGGGAAAATGGGCTTTAGAGGCTCTAAGAAAAACACCCCTTATGCTGCCCAAGTAACCGCCGCCGATTGCGCTAAGAAAGCACACGATTTGGGCTTGCGCAAGGTAGAAGTCTTTGTAAAAGGCCCCGGTGCAGGAAGAGAATCGGCTATCAGAACCGTACAAAATGTGGGTATCGAGGTAACTATCATCAAAGATGTAACGCCCATCCCTCACAACGGCTGTCGCCCTCCCAAACGCAGAAGAGTATAGGCAGTAGCCTACAAGATAATTGAGTATTACGATTTAAGAGAAACCTTCGGTAGGCTCTTAATAATAGTACTAGTTTTTCACATAAATTTTATTTTTCACAATGGCAAGATACACAGGACCAAGAGCGAAAATTGGTCGTAGATTCAATGATGCAATTTTAGGTGCCGGAAAGTACGTACAGAAAAAAAACTATGGCCCCGGAATGCACGGGAGAGGCAAGAAAAGAAAACAATCTGAATATGCCGTACAGCTCTACGCAAAACAAAAAGTAAAATATTTGTACGGATTGTTGGAAAAACAATTCTCAAGATTTTTTGACAGAGCTTCCAAAATGCCCGGTATCACCGGCGAAAACCTCCTCAAATTATTAGAGGCAAGATTAGACAACACCGTGTACCGCTTAGGAATAGCCCCCACACGTCGTGCTGCCAGACAGTTGGTACTTCATAAGCATATCCTCGTAAACGGTGAAGTCGTAAACGTAGGTTCTTTTATTCTGAAACCCGGCGATTTGATTGCAGTGCGTGAAAAATCAAAATCTTTGGAAGTAATCACCAACAGCCTGTCAGGAAAAGGTGCTCAAAGATTCACTTGGTTGGAATGGGATAAAACTACCATGGTAGGCAAGCTCATTAACTACCCTGACAGAGAGCAAATCCCTGAGAATGTACAAGAGCAACTCATCGTAGAATTGTACTCTAAGTAATCCGACAGCGTATTTGCCAGTTTTCTCGCAGAATTGGCAAATGTTTTCTTTTTATTGAACAGAAAACTTGTTAATTTTTGCGAGTAAGTTTTAATAATAGGCAAAGAGGCCAATTACCCAAAATAAATTCTGCAAGCTTATGTCAATTCTAGCATTTCAAATGCCCAACAAAGTCGTGATGGAAAAGTCTGATGACTTCCATGGCTTGTTCGAGTTTAAGCCACTCGAAAGAGGCTATGGTCAAACCATCGGTAATGCCCTTCGCAGAGTTTTGCTCTCTTCTTTGGAAGGCTATGCGATTGTGGGAATCAAAATCCCCGGGGTATTGCACGAGTTTTCCAGCATCGAAGGGGTAGTGCAAGACGTTACAGAAATCATCCTGAATCTCAAGCAAGTACGATTCAAAAAGGTGGTAGAAGGCGATACGGACAGCAAAATTACAGTGAGCCTCAAAAACCAAGACAAGTTCACTGCCGGAGATATAGGAAAGTTTACTAATAGCTTCCAAATTACCAATCCTGACTTGCTCATCTGTGAGATGGAAAAATCTTCCAGTTTTGAAATAGAGCTTGTACTCGAAAAAGGAAGAGGCTATGTACCTGCCGAAGAGAATAAGTTGCCTGACCAAGCCATCAACTTCATTGCCATAGATTCTATCTTCACACCCATCAAAAATGTGAAGTACAGTGTAGAAAATACACGTGTAGAACAGAAAACTGACTTTGAAAAGTTGATTATTGAGGTAAAAACAGACGGTACCATTCATCCGGAAAGTGCCCTGAAAGAATCAGCCAAAATACTGATTCAGCACTTTATGCTCTTCTCTGACCAAACCATGACCTTCGAGTCGGTACAGCAAGAAGAACAAGTAACCGTAGATGAGGAAATTTTGCGTATGCGCAAGCTGCTCAAAACTTCTCTGGCCGACCTCGACCTCTCGGTGCGTGCTTACAACTGCTTGAAGTCTGCTGACATCAAAACGCTCGCCGACTTGGTACAACTTGACATCGCTGATATGATGAAGTTCAGAAACTTTGGAAAGAAATCTTTGACTGAACTGGAGCAATTGGTAGCCGAAAAGGGACTTACTTTCGGAATGGACATCCAAAAATATAAATTAGACGAAGACTAAACCGCGTAGCCTGAACGAGTGCTACCCCCAAAAAATCAAAGGAAATGAGACACGGAGATAAAATCAATAACCTCAACAGAACAGCTTCGCACCGCAAAGCGATGCTGGCCAATATGGCCTCTTCTCTGATTCTGCACAAGAGAATCAAAACCACCTTGCCCAAGGCCAAAGCCTTGCGTACTTACGTGGAGCCATTGCTTACCAAAGCCAAAGCAGACAACAACACCACCATCGAGCAATCTACGCACCAGAAGCGTACTGTATTTGCTTATTTGCGTAGCAAAGAGGTTATCAAGGAGCTTTTTTCTACGGTGGCTGATGCTATCGGAGAGCGCCCCGGTGGGTACACCCGCATCATCAAATTGGGTACACGTGCCGGTGATAATGCCGAGATTTGTATCATTGAGCTGGTGGACTTCAACGAAAGCTTCCAGAAAGATGGCCGCGTAGCCGGTAAGAAAACCCGTCGTAAGAGAGGTGCCAAAAAGGCTGAAACTACTGCCGTAGAAACAAGCAGCAAAGAAAAGCCTGCCGCCGACAATGTAGTAGAAGACAAAACCGAAGAATAAAGCAATGTCTTTGGAGAAATACATGAAAGGAATTAGCGAAAGCTAATTCCTTTTTTTGTGTCTTCAGACAGGCTCACCCTTTCAGAAAATTTTTATTTTTGTGCAAACTTAAATTTTTCGATTGTGAAACATCAAAAACACACTCCTGCGCTTCTTATGTTGGCCGATGGTACCAGCTTCGAGGGTACTGCCATTGGTGCGCCCGGCACTACTACCGGAGAAATCTGTTTCAATACCGGTATGACAGGCTACCAGGAAATCTACACCGACCCTTCCTACTACGGGCAAATTGTGGTGAATACCCATCCGCATATTGGCAATTATGGGGTGATTGGGCAAGATGAGGAATCTGTGGGTGTTAAAATAGCAGGAATGGTTTGCAATAATTTTAGCGAGCTGTATTCGAGAAATGTCGCCGACGGCTCTTTGCAAGACTACCTCCAAAAGCAAAATATCGTGGCCATTGCCCAAATAGATACCCGCCAGTTGGTGCGCCATATTCGCCACCAAGGGGCAATGAATGCCATTATCTCTTCCGAAATCAATGATTTAAAAGCCCTGCAAGCACAACTGCTCGCCACACCTTCGATGGAAGGCTTGGAGCTTTCTTCGCAGGTAAGTACTTCACAAGTTTATGAACAGGGCGATGCACAAGCCACCTATAAAATTGCCGCTTTGGACTTGGGTATCAAACAAAACATCTTGAATCACCTCGTAAAACGCAACTGTCAAGTACGTGTATTTCCGGCCAAAACAAGTTTTGAAGAAATGGAAGCTTGGCAGCCCGACGGCTACTTCATCTCCAATGGCCCCGGCGACCCCGCCGCCATGCCTTATGCTGTGGCTACGGTGCAGCAGATTCTCCAGAAAACACAAAAACCTTTGTTTGGAATATGCTTGGGGCATCAGATATTGGCCTTGGCCAATGGTATTGGCACTTACAAAATGCACCATGGCCACCGAGGCTTAAATCACCCTGTCAAGAATTTACTTACCGGAAAGAGTGAAATTACCTCACAAAACCACGGTTTTGGTGTAAAGCGAGAAGATGTAGAAAAGAACAGTGCGGTACAAATTACTCACATCAACCTCAACGACCAAAGCGTAGAAGGCTTGTGCATGCGAGAGAGGGCTGCTTTTTCGGTGCAATACCACCCCGAAGCATCGCCCGGGCCGCACGATGCCTCTTACTTGTTCGACCAATTTATTGCGATGCTGGCAGAAGCTGCTTTATAGCAGTTTGGCGTGGGTGTTGAGCCAGCGTGTGGGCACTTCACCCTCTACGGCACGCAGGTAGTCTTGGTAGCTGCAAGGCACAATACAAGGAGGGAGGGGCTGCTCTACAAGCGGGTAAGCCACTTCCATCCACCATTTTTCGCTACTCAAATGCTTATAAAAAGTGAGCGTATGCGTGCTACTGGCCGGAAGACCATCGAGGCTGACCAAATATTTTTGGAAATGCCCCTGCTGAAAGTCTAATTGTCCGTGTCTGTGATAAAAACCTTCGATATAATACCATAAAGCAATGGCCGTAATACGGGCAGTTTTATGGCGAATATCGGCAGAGGGATTCAGCTCAAAAAATCCCAAAGAAGAATTATGCTCGCTCAGGCCTGCAAACCAGCAAATCTGACACAGCTCTTCTGCACTCAGGCCAAAAGGCTCTGCCAGCAGATTGGCCGGAGCGTCGTCCATACGGAGGGCGCTAAGGTCAATAGAAAGCATATCGGCCTCGCGGATATTGGGTTCTATTTCGTTGATGTCTTCACGAATTTTGCCTACACTGTGTAAGTTAAAATACAAGCGCTCAAAAATCTCTACGGCGGTACTGCTGTTGAGATAAGCTTGATGCCCCAACTGGTTGAAATTGAAGAGATAGTTGGGCTGATGCGTCAGGATTTTGAGCAGGTGGTGGTGATGCATGCCACGGCGCTCGGAGTCTTCTACATCGAGGCGTGCATCTATATTGGCGATAGAGATAATGCGGTCGAGATGCTGATAGGCATAAAACTGCCCAAGCATCAAGTCGTGTGAGCCACCCAAAAGTACCGGAATGGTTTGGTGGTCGAGGAGGTGCTCGCAGACTTCTTTGATACGGGCATAAGTATCTTCTAAGCGAATCCCATTGCGCAAGTCGCCCAAATCCACGATGCGATAAGCCCCCGTGCCCTTTTGGAGGCCATAGAGCTGCGCACGTATGGCGGCAGCGCCTTGTGCAGATCCTTGGTTGTCGGGAGCGCCACGCTCTTCGCAGAGGCCAATCAGGGCAATATCGGCCTGCCGCCAGTCGGGAAGTTGCTCATGGTGTACTTTGATATGCTGATACACCGTTTGTGCCTCTGGCAAGGCCGAGGCTTGAAACTCCTCAATAGGGTTGAAAAAGATGCTTAAATCCACGCTTGGCTAAGGGCAATGTTGTTGGAGATAGGTTTTGGCATTGCGCACGCCCAGCTTATCGGCACGGCGGAGGGCTTGGCAGGCTTGTTCTTTTTGTTCCATAGCAAGGGCTGCCAATCCTAAGCCCATGAAGGCCTTTCCAAACTCATCGTCTATCTTGATAGCTTTTTCAAAGTCGTGGGCGGCACTTTCGTATTGGGCTTCTTCCATGGCGATATTGGCACGATTGAACAACGCGTTTTTGTCCTTGGGATTTAGTTGGAATGCCTTTGAAAAATCTTTCTTGGCAGCTTCCAAAGCTTTTTGTTCGTAGTGCAACACCCCTCTGTTGAGGTAGAGGTCGGCGGTATTGGGCGAGAGTGCGATGGCCTTGTCGTAGTCGCTCAAAGCCTCGGTAGCGCGGCCTTGTGTGCGATGCAGCTCCGCCCGATTGAAGTAAGGGCGATAATCCTTTGTGTTAAGGCTGATGGCACGCTCATAGTCGAGCAGGGCATTGGGATATTTTTTCAGCTCAAAATAAATCACTCCACGCAAATTGAAGGCTTCTGCATTATTGTCATCTTTTTCGATGGCCTTGTTAGCAAAGTCCAAGGCTTGTTCATATTGCTGCGCCTGCATTAGCTCTTTGGCTTTTTGCAAAAAAGCCTCCGAAGATTGGCTGCAAGCCTGCCATAAGAAAAGAAGAAGGAGTATTCCGAAGGTACGTGCTGTCATATTGTATAAAGATGGGTTTTAATGCGTAACAGAATCCTTGAGAGAAAAGCGAAGCTATACCACCCAAGTAGTTTTGTCTTCAATAGCGCCTCGGCTGCCTTCGGGCGAGGCTTTGGCAATATGCCCGATATAGAAAAAGCCTAAGAGTTTATCTTCGGGGGCAAGCCCAAAGAAGCTTTTGGCCTCTTCATAATAGGTAATGCCGCCGCTGCCCCAATAAGCGCCCACTTGGTAGGCAGTAGCTGTAAGGTACATGTTCTGCACGGCACAAGCTACGGCTTCTACTTCTTCTATTTCGGGGATTTTTCCGGTGGCTTGGCGCTTCATCCCAATCGCAATGATATGCGAGGCTTTGAGCGGATTTTCGAGTAACTTTTGGAAAGTCGCTTCTTTGAAAGCCTCACCTTGATTTTTTTCTTTGTAAAGATTTGCCTGAAACTCTGCCAGTTTCCGAAGGCCATCGCCTTTGAATACCACAAAGCGCCAAGGCTCTGTTTTGCCGTGGTTGGGTGCCCAATTGGCATTTTCGAGCATTTGTTTGATAATGGCATCGTCCACTTCTTTGTCGCTGTCGAACTGTGCCGGATACACCGAGCGGCGCAGGCGAATCACTTGGTTGATATACACGCTGAGGTCTGTCATGGGGCTTGGTATGAAGATGAATATTTATACTCAAACAAAAGTGATTTTGATTAAGTATGGAAATTAAATCATTTAAAATCAAGAAAGTAAATCAATAGAATCCTGAAAATCACTCTAATCTTGGTATAAAAGTAAGAAAAAACTCAGAACAATTGCCGCCAAGTCCCTTTCATACGGTTGTATTTGAGGGTGCTGGGCAGGGCTTGCCACCAGTATTTACTCAGCTCTACGGCAAAAGAAGGCTGCATATAGCAGTTGATGGTACAACCTTCGCAGGCGGGCAAACGGCCTTCTAAAGCGATGAGCTTTTGTACCTCTTCTTGCTGATACAACTCGTAGAGCTGCCCCGCTATGTCAAAAGATTTCAAACCTAAATGATAGCAAGGCAAAACCAGCTTGTTTTCGGGCGAAATCACCACCGTAGTACTTCCGGCACGGCATACAGGCTTTTCGATGTGGTTGCCGCCATCGGCACGCAGCCCCAGAAAGGCCTCGTTCAGATACACATTCTTTTGTTTTGCCCATTTTTTCAGGGCTTTCAGGCTGGCAGCTGAGAGGGGCGCGCCTGTTTTCACCTCATTGTATTCAAATACCGGATTGAGAATCAGCACCAAGTTGTGGGGCAGACAGATATTTTGCCACATGGCTTCTATTTGGTCAATATTATGCTCAAATACCGTAAACAAAATATCAGGGCGCTCGCCTATACTTTTGGCGATTTGGATAGATTCCATCACAAAATCGAAACAGGCCACACCCCGCATGCGATTGTGCTCCTCGGCGATAGGCGAGTCGAGGGAAAAATGGAGCATATCTATCTTTCCCTTCAGCTTTTCGGCTTGCTTGGGATAGAGCAGACCATTGGTAGTGAGCGTCGTGATAAAGCCCATCTCTTTGGCCAGCGCCAAGAAATCGGCCACTTGGCGGTGCAAGAGCGGCTCACCTCCGGTGAAGTCTATCACTTTTACGCCCAAGCGCTTCAAGTCGCGCAGGTTTTCTTGCACTTGTGCCAAGCCCACGTAAGGCGAGGGCTTCTCCCATATATCGCAAAAGGCACAAGAGGCATTGCAGCGATAGGTAAGGTAGTAATTGCACAAAATAGGATGGCGTAGCAAGCGCATAGAGGCGGTGG
>DAIQNQ010000037.1:7243-21048 GCA_036788275.1 Thermonemataceae bacterium | reverse complement strand
GGCTTCGCCTTCCTTCGCTTCTTAGATGGAAGGGAATTTAAAGGCAAATAATTCTTAGTATATTTTTCAAAAATACAGAAATAATAGGCGTACTAATGCTTTGCGATGGATAGGAGAGCGGCCGCTTGGAAATACTATCGAATATTTTTTATATTTGAGCAAGAATTAAGACTACTTATTCAAGCCTTACCCGCATAATGAAACCAAGAGAGCAAATTGTAAAAGAGGTTGCAGCCCTGCTCGGCTCCCAAAAATACTTATTTCAGGTAGATATGTATCTGAAAAAAGAACAAGTAGAAGAAGCCGACTATGATGCCATTAAAAAAGAGGCCAGAGCGATTTATGAAGCCCAAAGCCGCAAACAAAGAAGAATTTTGTGGAGTGCCATCGCTGTTTTTATCTTTGTATTGTTTTATTTTCTGATTCCTAATAGCATATCGAATCTCGCGCCGATGATTATCGCGCTGATAGGGGCTGTCATCTTCTCTGTATTTTTGGTGCAGGCCATCGGCGATTTTGAAAGCATAGAGCACTTCAACGGAAAGACCAACAAGCCTCTCAACGCCACACAAAAAGCAATGCCGGTGGTGCTTATTGTATCTGTACTCGCGATGGGCGTGGTTTTTTACCTCAACTTCCGCAACAGTGAAAAAGAAGAGCTAAAGGCGCATGGCGAAATCGTGAAAGGTACTATTACCGATGGAAGTGTTACAAAAATAAGGCGCTCCAAAAATCATGAGGTAACTGTGAAGTTTGAGGCAAAAAATGGAAAAGTATATGTAGTTACAGAAAGTGTATCGGAGGCAGAGTTTCGGCAAATATACAAGGGTATGCAAGTAGATGTGCTTTATTCCACAAAAGACCCCTTCATTGTAGAACTCCTCTTGGGAGACAATACTAAAAAAGAGTTTACACAATCGGAAGAAAGAGAGCTAAACGTACAAGACTTAATAGAGATGCTTTCTTTGGAATCGGATGAAGCGCTTGGCGTAGCACTCAACAAAATAAGTTATGGCTGGGAATACAATAAGGAGGAGGCTTTTTGGATGAATGAAAGCAGAAAAATAGCACTCAGCTTCCAGCCTTCTAAAGAGATTAAGTGGATAGGTTCAGGCTTGCACATGTACCCTGTTTTTATCAAAGAATTGAAAAAAATGAACTTTAAGAAAAACGATAACATCGAGAACAAGAAGGGAATGTCTTTCTTTTATTCAGACGACTTCTTGGTGCTTTTGGAACTAATGACCGATAAAGACTTCCAGCATACCCGTATCACTATCGAAAAAATAGATAAAAGTGCAGAAGCAGCAGTAGCAGAATAGCTTTTATACACATCCTTAGGCAGAAGCCTCAAACAACAGAGGCAGGAAACCCCTGCCTCTACATTTTAAAAAACTTTAGCGAATAATCTTCATCTCCTTTACCAAGTGGCCGGCTCCGGCAAATTTATCAATGATAAACAAGGTGTAGCGAATATCCACCGAGATATTGCGCACTTGGTCGGGGTCGTACATAATATCGCTCATCGTACCTTCCCAGTTGCGGTCGAAGTTAGTGCCTATCAGATGCCCTTCCGCATTGAGTATCGGGCTGCCCGAGTTGCCGCCCGTGGTATGGTTAGAGGCCGTGAAGCAGACCGGCATACGCCCTTTTTCGGCATAGATACCAAAATCCTTCTTTTGGTACAGCTCTTTGAGCTTTTGGGGCACGATAAACTCATCGTTCAGAGGGTCTTCTTTTTCCATTACCCCATCCAAGAAAGTCTGCCACTGGTATTGCACGGCATCGCGTGGCAGATAATCATTCACCTTGCCATAAGTAATGCGCAGGGTAGAGTTGGCATCAGGATAAAACTTCTTGTTGCTCTGCATTTCGCGCAGCCCCATCACAAAAGTACGCTGGAGCAGGTCTATGCGGGCTTGTAGCGCTTGGTATTGGCGCTGCACTTGCTTGGTGTAGATTTCCAGCAGTTGCGTATAGGCGATATAGACGGGGTCTTGGGCGATTTTCGCCAAGTCGCTGTCTTTAAATGCCTCCACAAAAGCCTTCGTTTTGGCTTCGCTCACCATCATAGATTGCCCAAACACCCAGTCTGCATATTTCTCGAAGTCGCCTTGGTATTTTTGCTCTATTTCTTTGAAAAAAGCTGGATGAAAGTCCTTGTCAATGTCTTTGTAATAAAGCTGCAAGCAAGTAGCGAAGAGCTTGCGGTCGGTAGGCGTATCGTAGTTTTTGTACATCTCTTGCACGCCTTCGCGCAGCTTCTCGAGCTGGGCTTTGTTGGCGGTATTGTTGTTGGAGCTGATGTAGAGCCTGTGAAAGACCGAGGCATTGCGCATGGCATCTATGGCCATCACGGCCTCGCTCCAGTAAATATTGGGCAGCTCGTATTTCGACACCTCCTTTTCGTAGATTTGCTGCAAGTCTTGCAATACATTGCCATATTGCTGCTTTCTTTGGGCATTGCCTGCGGCCACCCATTGGGCAAATTGCGCCTCCAAGGCTCTTTTTTTGTTGAGGGCATCTAATTTTTTGAGGCCGCGCAGCTCGCCCGTCCATTTTTTATGATAATTGCTGATGCTGGCGTAGGTGGCCGCGTATTGGATAAAGGTTTTGTCCGACGACTTCATCGCTGCATCTAAAATACGCAAGCGTTGGTCTCTGATGGCAATACGCTTGGGGTCGGTTACTTCCATCAGTTGCTTCACGGCAAAAGAGGAGAGGTATTGCTCAGTACGTCCGGGAAAGCCCATCACCATCGTAAAGTCATCTTTTTTGATACCTTTCAAAGAAATAGGGAAATAATGCTTGGGCTTGTAAGGCACATTGCTGGGCGAGTAGTCGGCAGGCTTGCCATCGGGGCCGGCATAGATTCGGAACAGCGAGAAGTCGCCCGTGTGGCGTGGCCACATCCAGTTGTCGGTATCGCGCCCAAAATTGCCAATCGCAGAGGGCGGTGCTCCTACCAAGCGCACATCGCGGAAGGTTTCGGTAACAAACATATAATACTCAGCACCATAGAAAAAAGGACGGATAATGGCTCCATAATGCGTGCCTTGGGTGCTGGCTTTTACTTTTTTCTCGATATTCTGTTGAATCAACTGCTGTCTCTGGCTTTCTTCCATATCGAAGGGCACTCCTTGAAGAATCTCCTTGCTTACATCTTCGATACGCACAATAAAAGTAGCCGTAAGGCCCGCATTAGGGATTTCCTCTTGGCGGCTCATCGCCCAGAAGCCATCGCGCAGGTAGTTTTTTTCTACGCTGCTGTGGGTCTGAATGCTCCGGTAGCCGCAGTGGTGGTTGGTAAGGAGCAAGCCTTCGGGCGAAATCATCTCTCCGGTACAAAAGCCCCCGAAAGACACGATGCCGTCTTTCAGGCTGGAGCGATTTACACTGTAGATGTCTTCGGCAGAGAGCTTCAGGCCTTTGACCTTCATGTCGTTGTAGTTCAACTCCTTCAAAAATAGCGGCAGCCACATGCCTTCATCGAAGGGTTTTGGCTTGGCCTGAAGCAAGCCGACGCTCAGGCAGAGTACAAGCAAGAAACTTATTACTTTATTCATATTTTAAATGGTTTTTGTAATATATTCGCAAGGTATTTATCTTTTTCGATTTTTTCACCTTTACTTTCAAAAAATTATAGCTATGAAAATCGGCCTTATCAGAGAGGGCAAAGTGCCCGTGGACAAGCGGGTGGTGCTTTTGCCGGAGCAGTGCCAAGCGGCGCAACAGCTTTTTTCGGAGCTTTTGGTGCAGGTACAGAGCAGCGTAGTGCGCTGTATCAAAGATGAGCAATACGAGCAGGCGGGCTTTCAGGTAGTAGAAAATATGCGCGACTGCGACTTGCTGCTGGGTGTAAAAGAAGTACCTGTCAAAGACCTGATTCCCGAAAAAACCTATATGTTTTTTTCGCATACCATCAAAAAGCAAGCTTATAACCGCAGCCTTTTGCAGGCAGTACTGCGCAAGAAAATCCGCCTCATAGATTACGAGTGCCTCACCGATGCGCAAGGCGAGCGCATTATTGCTTTTGGGCGCTATGCGGGCATTGTGGGTGCTTACAATGCCTTCTGGACTTATGGCAAGCGCTACCATTGCTACGATATGCACCGCGCCATTGACTGCGTGGACTACGAAGACCTGATTCGCGAACTCAAGCGGGCTTTGCCGCATCTGCCACCCATCAAGATTGTACTTACCGGAAGAGGCCGCGCCGGAAAAGGCTCGGCAGAGTTGCTGCGCGATATGGGTATCAGGGAGGTGCAAAAAGAGGCTTATCTGACAGAAAGCTTTTCGGAGCCGGTATATGTGCATTTGGCCTCGCACGACTACTATCGCCCCAAAACAAGCGATTTGCCCCTCGATGCCAAGGCCTTTCATCAGCAGCCCGAAGCCTTCGAGGCGGCTTTTTGGCCGTATGCACAGGTGAGTGATATTTTTATCAGCAATCACTTTTGGAATCCCAAGGCCGCACCGCTTTTTACCAAAGAGCAAGCCCGTCATCCCGACTTCAAAATCAAGATTATTGCCGACATCACCTGCGATATCAATGGCTCTATCCCTACCACGATACGGGCTTCTACGATTACCGACCCGCTCTACGACTACAATCCGCTCAGCGAACAAGAGGAACTGGCTTTCAGCCACGAGCGCAATATTACTGTGATGGCCATAGACAATCTGCCTTGCGAGCTGCCTGTGGGTGCTTCGCGTTCTTTTGGGGAGCAGTTTCTCAAGGAAGTACTGCCGCATTTCTTCAACCAAGATACCGAAGGGGTTTTGGCGCGTGCCACCATTGCCGAAGGCGGTAAGCTTACCGAGCGCTATGCGTATTTGGAAGATTATGTGCAGGGATAGAAAAAAAGCTGCTTCAAGGTTGAAACAGCTTTTTGAGGATATAACTTTACAAAAGTTTACCCTATTGCTTTTAAATGCTTAATAAAAACCAGTGTAGTGCTCCGTCTGAGTGTACACTTGCAATAGTATTGCAAACATACAAACATTTTTTATAAAAGCAATAGTGTTGCAAAAATATCTTCTTCCAAACAAAAGAATTGCAAAATATAGAAAGAGCGAAGAGGCCAAAGTAGAAAAAATGCAAATTTGGATATTTGGAAGATTGTAAAAAATGACTTGCAAACAAAAAAGCAAAATAAATGCTTTGAGAATTAAGAGATTTTTTTTAAGTTTGAAGAGAATATTAACAGCCCATCTCTATGCAGCATCAAAAAAATCCCGATTGCCACGAGTGTACCGTACGTTGTATGGGTGTTTTTTGTGAATTGGAAAACAACCTCTTAGACACCGCCAACGATAAAAAGAAGTGCAATACCTACAAAAAAGGGGATACCATTTTCTATGAAGAAAACCACCCGATGGGTTTGTTTTGTGTGTTTAATGGCAAAGCCAAGATATTCAAAACCAACGACCAAGGCAAGGAGCAGATTGTGCGCTTGGCCAAAGAAGGCGATGTGTTGGGCTATCGGGCTTTGATTTCGGGGGAGTCTTACAATGCCTCAGCAGTAGCTTTGGAAGATTGTCGGATATGTTTTATTCCGCAAAATGCTTTTATCGGATTCTTGAAGGAGAGCAAAAATCTTTTTGTACAAATTACCAGCTTGCTTTCCAACGACCTCAAAAGTGCCGAAAACCAGATGGCTTCGCTTTCGCAAAAGAGTGTGCGCGAGCGTGTGGCTGATACCTTGCTGATGTTGCGCACTTTTTATGGGGTAGAAAATGATGGAAAAACACTGAAATCGAATCTCTCGCGCGAGGACTTGGCCAATATTGTGGGAACGGCCACCGAATCGCTGATTCGCATGCTTTCAGAATTCAAAAGCGAGGGTTTGATAGACCTGAGCAATAAGAAAATCACCATTGCGAATCTTGAAAAGCTCAAGAGAGTGGCGCATCAGTTCAACTAAGTCATTTTTCTACAAATACATTCAGGGCTTTTTCGTCGAGTACCAGCACTTCATTGCGCTGTTGGCGTATCCATTGGCGGTGTTCAAAATCTTTGAGCACCTGCTTGAGCAAGCGGGTAGAAATACCATTCCAACGTGCTACTTTTTCATCATCTATCAAAATAGCTTTTTCTTGGTGGCTATGTTTCCAAGCTTGGTGTAGCGAAAGCAGCAGATTGCCCACCTTTTTGCTATTGTCTTTGCTGCTTACAATCGAGATTTGTCGGTCTATAAAATTCAACTCTTGGCACATCAGCATCATGAGCGAAAGATGTAATTGGGGCTTTTCTTGAAGATGTCCATAAAGCCACTCTTTGGTAAAAAAGCGTGTCGAAACCACCTCCAAAGCCTTGGCAGAGGCCGAGTGCGAGTCGTTGTTGAGGCAGGTAATGCCCAGTAAATCACCATTTTTGAGAAACCTCAGCCAGCGCTCTTGCTTTTGCAACACCACCAAACCTTCTTCTATCAGGTACAGACCCAAGCAAGCTTCGCCTTCTTGGCAGAGCTGCTCGCCGGCCTCAAAGTGTCGCAAGGGCACGGTGGTCGCTTGGACTTTTAAGAAATCTACAATATCCTGAATATTTCCAAACATACAAAAGGTGCTGAAGGTGATAGTCAAAATTACGAGAAATGCCTCGCGCCCGCAATGATAAAAATCACTATAAAGATTGATAACAAAGTATGATATTACGGCTAAGGTACATGACAATTGGGCGCTGTATTTTGTTCGACAGACATCTGTGGGCTTAGAAAAGGAATCCCTAAGTTCAGCCCACGCATCACAAACAAAATGGCCACCAATACGATGAGTACCTTTTGCATTTTATAGAAAAACGCTTGAATATAAGTGTTTTTCCTCAAAAACAAAAGTACCAAAGGTAGTAGCAGCGTACCCAGCCCAAAAAGTCCCATATAGCCAATGCCCGCGAACCAGTGCCCCGTGGCCGTAGCACCTGCCAAAGCCATATATACCAAGCCGCAGGGCAAGAGTCCGTTGAGCAGCCCCAAGGCCAAGCGGCTGTGCCAGCCCGAAGCCCGCAGTTGCTTGGCAAAGAGCTCCTTGAGCTTGCGGTGCCAAGCCGCCCATTGCTTAGAGAGAGGAAAAGCCCACTTTTGGAGCAGGGGCAGGAGCAAAAACGCCAGCATGCCCAAGCCTATCAGCAGAGAGAGCTGTTGCTGCGAAGCAAAAAGCAGCAGGCCTTGCCCCAGTATCCCCATCGTCAGCCCCAGCAGCAGGTAGCTCAGCAAGCGCCCCAACTGATAAATGCCATGGTAGCCCCAGTAGCGCTGCTTATTGGCAATGGGCAAAGACAGCCAAAGCGGCGCACACATGCCCAAGCAGTGCAGGCTGCCGAGTACTCCCATCGAAAAGGCCAAGTAGTACATGAGTTAAGGAAAATTATTGGAATACGATGCTTTGTTCGTCGTAGAAGACTTTATCGGCTTGTTGCCATTGTACTTTTATCTTCCAGAAGCCCTTGGGCAGCTCTGCGGTGGATATTTCCTGCGAGCTTTTTTGCGACAAGCTGAGGGGAATTTTGAGGTCGAGATGGGCATTGGAAGGCCTAAAAAGCCATATTTCGCCTGTGGCGTGGCGGCTCTCTTCAGGAAAATCCAATTGGAGGGCTTGCTTTTCGGCAGAATAGCTCATTTGTACCTGTGCCGAAAGGGCTTGGGTATTGTGCTGCTTGTCAATCATTTCTTGATAAGCAATTTCCTCTTTGTAATAATCTTGGCTTACCAAGTGTACATCTTTTTGGCGCACACAAAGCACTACCAACATCAACATAAAAGCTACAAAAGCTATATATACGCCTGCTATTTTATATCCCCAGTTCATATTATCAGCGATTTAAAGTTGTGAAATTTTGGATTGAACTTTTCAAAATTGCGGTGCCATAAAGTTGCTGCTGCGCGTTTCGATTACTTTTTCGCCTTGGAGCACCTCAATACGAATCGAATTTTTACTTTTGTAGAAGTGCCCTTTGGGAATATCCACAAAAAATACCAGCTCTTTTTTCGCTCCTTTGGCAAGTACAATATCCTTGTTTTCTTGCCCTATCAGACGAATACTGCCCGTGCCTTCGGCTACTTGCAGGCGGATGTGCATATCTTTGAAGGTTTTATTGACCAATTGTGCATTATAAAGATTGCTCACGATGCCCTCGCGCGGCTCTTGGTAGAGCTGCCCGGGCACACGCATCAGCGTAAGTGATACCTCGCTGCGGTTGAAGAGCAGCACGGCCTCGGCCAAAATCAACACCAAAAGTACCGCCGAATAGGCCAAAATACGGCTGTTGATTTTGAAGGGCAAGCCCTTTTCTACATTTTCCTGAGAGCCATAGCGCACCAAGCCTTTGGGCTTGCCCACCTTGTCCATCACCTCGTCGCAGGCATCTATACAAGCCGTACAGTTTACACACTCCATTTGGCTGCCATTGCGGATGTCAATGCCTGTGGGGCATACCTGTACGCAGAGGTGGCAGTCTATACAATCGCCTTTGGGCAGCTCAGGCTGTGCATCATTGCTTGCTTTTTTGATTTTTCCTCGCGGCTCGCCTCTCAGGAAGTCGTAAATCACGGCTGCTGTATTTTTGCCTTGCAGCACCCCTTGCAAGCGTCCGTAGGGGCACACTGCAATACAAGCCTGCTCGCGCAAATAGGCAAATACAAAAAAGAATACCGCCGTGAAGGCCATCAGCCCGATAAAGCCCGCCCAATGTGCGCTCGGAGGCTGCTGCACGATGGCGATTACCTCTTTCAGGCCAATAAGGTAGGCCATCGCCGTATGGGCAATGAGCAAGGAGATGAGCAAGAAAATGCTGTATTTGCTCGTTTTTTTCAATAGTTTTTCTGCATTCCAAGGCATTTCGGCCAGCTTGCGCTGCTGGTTGCGGTCGCCTTCTATCCAATATTCTATTTTTCTGAAAACCATCTCCATAAATACCGTTTGTGGGCAAGCCCAGCCGCACCATATACGCCCAAAAGCCACGGTAAATAAGATGACAAAGACAAAGAAGATAATCATGCCCAAGGCAAACATTACAAAATCTTGTGGGAAAAAGACCTGCCCGAAGAGAATGAAGGTTCGTTCAAAGATATTGAACATCATAAAAGGGTGGCCGTCCACTTCGATAAAAGGCATCCCAAAGAAAAGCGCCAGCAAGACAATACTCACATACACCCGATAGCGATGGTAGTGCCCCGAAGGCTTTTTAGGATATACCCATATACGCTTGCCGGAGGCATCTACGGTGGCGATGCTGTCGCGGTAGAGTTCTTCTATATTGATATTGGACATGGCGCTGAGGCTTAGAAGTTGGAGCAAGAGGCAGCTTTGGGGCTGCCTCTTGTAGAGAAATTACTCTGCTTGGTACTTTTCGCCTTGCGGCTCTTTGGCATTAGGCGGATTGGTGCCTTGCAGACTGAGGATGTAGTTGGATACACTCTGGATTTTGGCCGGAGGAAGCTGCTGCTCCCAAGCAATCATTCCTTTGCTGGGCACGCCGTATTTTACGGTTTTGAAGACATTCTGCATACCGCCGCCATGCAGCCAAAACTCATCGGTAAGGTTTGGGCCTACGCCACCCTCGCCGAGGCCACCGTGGCAGCTTTTGCAATTGGCATCATAGATTTCCTTGCCTGCGGCCAGTTCTTTGGGGTCGTCGAGGAGTACCTGAGCGGTATTTTCATCAATGCTATTGGCCATTTTTTGTTTGTATTCGGCTACACTGATGGCCGCACGCTCTATCTCGATGGCCAGCTCTTGCTCTTGCAAGGGGCTGTTGCCCACAAGGTGGTAGTCTATCAGATAAATTACCGAAAAAGCGATACTGGCATAAAACATCCACTTCCACCAAGGCGGCAGGTGGTTGTCGAGCTCCTGAATCCCATCGTAGTTGTGGTCGAGCAAAATACTGCCTTCCTTCTCGACAGGCGCGGCATTGGTCCAAGATTGGGCGAGGCGTGCAAAATAGCCCTCCGTAGGCAAGCCTTTGGCGGCACGCTCGGCTTGTATTAACTTTTGAAGCGCTGTAATCAGGAAGCCCCCAATCACCAGTAAGGCGCTGGCAATGATGCCCAAAAGCACCAAGAAGATAAAGAGGAGTAGGTCTTGGCTACTCAGCTGTGAGATTTGTTCCATGGCATCTGAGAATTAAAGTTGCTTGGCAGCATCTGCCGAAATATTTTCTTGAGAAGGGCTTTCTTCTAAGGGCAGCTGGCTGAGGCTGTGTACCTCTTGCTTGCTCATACGCCCTACATACAAGCCCAATACGAGGAAAAACACAAAGAACAGAAGCAGCGAAAACACGGGATATACAGAGATGCCCTCGATGATTTCAAAATAATGCTTAAACATATAGACGGAATTTTAAGAGTTGGATATTGGAAATGGGGGCGCGCCGAGGCTGCCCCCTGCTTGGCTAAGGAATGGCCTTGGCCGCTGCTTGACTTTCTTTTACTTTGATGTCTGTACCTAAGCGCTGCAAATAGGCGATGAGTGCCACAATTTCGGCATCGGCAGGGGTATTGATTTTATCCTTTTTCAGGGAGGCTACAATCTCGGCAGCTTGTTTTTCTACCGATTGCTCTACCTCATCTTCAAAACCCTCAGGATAAGGCACGCCCAGCCTGCGCATGGCAGTGATTTTGGGAATGATGCCCTTCTTGTCGTAGCTTTGCTCCATCATCCAAGAGTAAGCAGGCATAATAGAGCCGGGCGACATAGAGGTAGGGTCGAGCATGTGGTTGTAGTGCCAGCTGTCGGAGTACTTGCCTCCCAAGCGGTGCAGGTCGGGGCCGGTACGCTTCGAGCCCCAAAGGAAGGGGTGGTCATAGACAAACTCTCCGGCCTTGGAGTATTCGCCATAGCGCTCTACCTCCGAGCGGAAGGGGCGCACCATTTGTGAGTGGCAGTTTACACAGCCTTCGCGGATGTAGAGGTCGCGGCCTTCCAACTCCAAAGGTGTATAAGGTTGTACGGCGGCAATGGTGGGCACATTGCTTTTGATAAGGAAGGTGGGTACCATCTCTACCAAGCCTCCAATAATAATGGCTACAAAAGTAAGCACCGTAAATACCACAGGTTTGCGCTCCAAAACACTGTGCCAGTGGCCTCCAGCTACATGGACTTGAGGTTTTAGGGCAGGTGCTTCGGCTTGCTCTTCGGCAATGAAGCTGCCTGCGGCGGCGGTTTTCATCAGGTTATATACCATCACCAAAGTACCTGCCAAGTAGAGGGCACCTCCCAAGGCGCGGAGCATATACATGGGTACGATTTGGGTAACAGTTGCCAAGAAGTTAGGGTATTGCAAGAAGCCGTCGGCAGTAAATTCTTTCCACATCAAGCTTTGTACAAAGCCTGCCCAGTACATCGGCAAGGCATAAAACAAGATGCCCAAAGTGCCCAACCAAAAGTGCGTATTGGCCAATTTTTTAGAGTAGAGTTGTGTGTCCCAAAGCCGAGGTACGAGCCAATAGAGCATTCCAAAAATCAGAAAGCCGTTCCAGCCGAGGCCGCCCACGTGTACGTGAGCCACAATCCAGTCGGTAAAGTGGGCAATGGCATTTACGTTTTTGAGTGAAAGCATAGGCCCCTCGAAGGTAGCCATTCCATAAGCCGTAACGGCCACTACCATAAACTTGAGCACGGGGTCTTCGCGCACACGGTCCCAAGCACCTCGCAGCGTCATCAGGCCATTGAGCATACCCCCCCAAGAAGGGGCAATCAACATAATCGAAAACACAGTACCAAGGCTCTGAGCCCAGTCAGGCAAGGAGGTATAGAGCAAGTGGTGAGGGCCTGCCCAAATATAAATAAATACCAGCGACCAAAAGTGAATAATAGAAAGCCTATAAGAATAGACCGGCCTGTTGGCGGCTTTGGGCAAGTAGTAGTACATCAGTCCCAAGAAAGGGGTGGTCAGGAAGAAGGCCACCGCATTGTGTCCGTACCACCATTGTACCAAAGCATCTTGCACGCCGGCATATACATAGTAGCTTTTGAAGGCGGAGATGGGCAATTGAAAGGAATTGACTACGTGCAATACGGCTACGGTAACGAAGGTAGCGATGTAAAACCAGATGGCTACATACATGTGGCGCTCCCTTCTTTTGAGAATAGTGCCTATCATGTTCCAGCCAAATATTATCCAGATTACTGTAATGGCAATGTCAATAGGCCACTCCAGCTCGGCGTATTCGTGGCTGGTGGTCAACCCCAAGGGCAAGGTAATGGCCGCCGCCAAAATAATGAGCTGCCAGCCCCAAAAGTGGATATAGCTGAGTGTGCGGCTGAACATAGGTGTTTTGAGCAGGCGTGGCATAGAGTGATATACGCCTGCAAACATCGCATTGCCCACAAAAGCAAAAATGATGGCATTGGTATGCAGCGGTCTGATACGCCCAAAGGTGGTATAGGGCGTATCGAAGTTGAAGATAGGGTAGAAGAGCTGGATAGCAGCGGTAAGTCCCACGAGCATCCCCACTACACCAAATATCACCGTGGCAATCATAAAATACTTGACAATCTTATTGTCGTAAGCGAAGCGCTCCATGCCTATATCATGGGGGCGCTGATGGGAGAGGGTTTCTTGGCTTATCATATCATTGTGTCTGATTTACTAAAATTATGATTGTAAAATTACGGCGACCACTTGGGAAGTTCTATGATGCCCGTTTGGGTAAAAGCTGATATTTATCAGCCGGGTATTTGAGCAGCCTTCAGCTCTTTGCATCGAAGAGAGGGCTTTTTTGCACATATTCTTTATCTTTACTCAATGATTTATTATTTGCGCATCCTCAGTTTTGATGTGGCCTTGGGGGCGGTAGCCATGGCTTTTTGGGCGGCGCGGCTCAGCGGCATGGCTTTGTCTTGGCAGGTATATGCCGTATTGGCCAGTACGGTGGCTTTTATCTATACTGCCGACCATCTATACGATGCCTACCGCATTGGGCATCGGGCGCATACGGCACGTCATCGTTTTCATCAGCGCCACTTTCGGGGGCTATTTGTATGGGCTTTGTTTTTGTTTTTGATGAGTCTTTTGGGGAGCTTGTATATTCCTTGGCCTTTGTGGCTGGCGGGGGCTTTGCTGGCGGGTATTGTGGCAGTACATTTTGCGCTGGCGCATTATCTGCCTGCTTTTGGGCTACACAAAGAGCTGCGCATTGCTGTTTTGTATGCAGTGGGCCTGTGCTTGCCTGCTTGGGTGCAGGGTGGCGAGCCGACTGTATTGCTGCTCTATGCCTTGGCAGTAGGGCTGTGGGCTTATTGCAATCTGCTTGCGATTAGTTATTTTGAGTATGAAAGCGACCTGCAAGATGGGCACTTCTCGGTGATACAGCTTTGGGGCAAGGCCAAGAGTCGGCTTTATTGGGGAGCTTGCTTAACGGCGAGTGTTATAGTAGCGCTATGCATAGGATTTTACCTGCATTTGTTTGGGGCCGATGCCATGGTATTGATTGCTATCAATGTGATTTATCTGAGTATTTATCTTTTTGAGGACTTTTTTGCTGCCCAAGAGCGCTATCGGCATTGGGCCGATGGTGCGCTGCTCTTGCCTTGGGTGTTGGTGCTGTTACAAGCCTAAAAAATAAAGCTGCTCTTGGGGAGCAGCTTACGGGCATAGTGCAAAGTTCAATATATATTTAACGGAAAAGGAGTGCTTCATTAAGCTTCAATCATATTCAGGGGGATTTTTTGCTCATAAAGCTCGTTCATCGCTACTTCAAAAGCTGCCATAATTTCTTCGTCGAAGAATAAATTTTCGGAAGGCTCCTGCAAGTCTGACAAGTCCAAGCCGGCTTCACGCAGAGTAGGCAATATTCTCATAGTGA
>DAIQNQ010000037.1:0-7143 GCA_036788275.1 Thermonemataceae bacterium | reverse complement strand
AAGTCTGACAAGTCCAAGCCGGCTTCACGCAGAGTAGGCAATATTCTCATAGTGATTCTTTGCCAAGCAAGTGGCGTAATGTGTTGGTTACACCAGTTTTTCAGTAAGAGTGCATTGATTTTCATAGGTACAATTTTTTAAGATTGAACATTACAAATATATATAAACAAAATATACTACTTGCATAAACTCGGCCAACACCTGTTATTCTTCGATGAACCAAGGAGAATCTTGGGCGAAGGACTTGAACAAGTGGTAAAACGAATAAAACTTAAAACTGAAAATAGATGAATGGCTGTATGTCGGAGCTTTTTGCTTGGTAGAGTGCCAGAATGAGTAGTGTGATAAAGAACGCTTTGGCAAAATCCGGCAAGCGAGCAAACTGAGTGGCGATATGTTGTTTCCATAAAGTAGGCAGCCAATGCACTGCAAATCCTAACAAAATAATACCAAAGATGCTTGCGTAGCCGCTGATAACTTCAAAAAATAATTGTCCTTGAAAACTGTAAGCAATTTGATGCAGGATTTGGCCTACCACTTGCAAAGCCGACAAGCTGGTGTTTTCGTCAATGTCCACATCATTGGCGCGGAAGAAAATCCAGCAGAAGCAAACAAAGTGAAAGGTAACAAATTGCATGACAAAGCGATATAGCACTCCTGAAGTCCAAGAAGCCTTGCCCAAAAGCTCCATCCAAAACTTATGCAAGGCCAAAGCCGCGCCGTGCAGCCCTCCCCAAATGATAAATTTGAGATGCGCCCCGTGCCACAAGCCGCCCAGCAGCATCGTGAGCATGAGGTTGAGATAGGTACTGAGCGCTTGGGCTTTGGCAGGCCTGATGAGCACCAAACCCCAAAAGAAGAAAACCAGCACCCAAACTGCCGCCAGATAAAATAAATGCAGCTGAAAGAGATAGAGGATATTGACCAACAATACGTGCAAGCCGATATAGGCCCAAATATTGCGCATGGAGGCACGCCAAGCCAGCCAGAGCAAAAGCACATTGCCAAAAAAGAGCAGATGTATCCAAGGTGCAGCCTCGGCAAAGTGAGCGATTAAGATAATGAGCGGTACGCTGCCGTAGGTAAAAAGTGAAGTGCCACGATTGCCCCCCAGAGAGATATAGAGATAGTCGCGCAGCCAGCTGGAGAGTGAAATGTGCCAGCGCCTCCAAAAATCGGTAATACTCTCGGATTTATAGGGGGAGTTGAAGTTGAGCGGGAGTTGATAGCCCAGCAGCAGCGCAAGGCCAATAGCGATGTCGGTATAGCCCGAAAAATCGCAGTAAATCTGAATGGCATAGCCATATACGCCCATCAGATTCTCGAAGCCCGTGTAAGCCAAGGGATTGGCGAAGATTCTGTCCACAAAATTGATGGAAATATAATCCGAAACGAGCATCTTTTTGGTAAGCCCGGCCAGTATCAGAAAGATGGCTTTTTGGTATTGGGCATTGTCTAAGCGGTAGGGTTGGTAAATCTGTGGGATAAACTCCGAAGCGCGTACAATCGGTCCGGCCACTAATTGCGGAAAAAAGCTTACGAAAAAAGCAAAATCCAAGATATTGCGCACCGGCTCCAAACGGCGGCGGTAGATGTCCAATGAATAGCTCATCGTCTGGAAGGTATAAAAAGAGATACCCACCGGAAGCAAAATCTGCGTAATGTCTAAATCGCTGCCAAAAAGGGCATTGGCACTGAGCGCCAGATAATCAATAGTTTGAAAATCAGCACCAAAAAGGTAATTGACAAAATCGGTAAATAAATAAGCGTATTTGAAATAAGAAAGCAAACCCAAATTGATAACCAAGCTGCCTACCAGCAGGCTGGTGCGTTGCCAAGATACCTGCGAGCGATAAATGGCACGCCCAAAGTAGTAATCTACCAAAGTGCTGAAAATGAGCAATAAAAAATAGATACCCCCGGCTTTGTAATAAAAAAATAGACTGAAAAGCGTAAGAAAAAGATTACGGCCAAAATTGCGACGATAGAGCAGCTGATAAATGCCCAAAACCACCAGAAAGAAAGCCCAAAACAAGCCATCGGAGAAAATCATGGGGGCCTCCGGGCGGTATTGAAAAATATACTCCATTGCTTTCGCAAAAGATTCGGACATGCAGCAAGAAAAGTTTAATAATCAGTGATTTGTCGAGATTTGGGCAGCTTCTTGAGAAGGCCTTTGCTCAAAAGCGTTGCAATTTAGCACAATAAACGCTTGCTGCCCGTATTTTGAAAAGATTTTTTTGTAAAAGAGAAATCTTGTAAATTTACCCATTCATCCTTATTCCTCTCAATCGCATGTCAAGAAGAAAATCTTCAGGAACTAACTTCAAAGCCAAAGCCCAAAGCCTCCAGAAAAAGCTGCTCACTTGGGCTATTTTATTGATTGTAGCCTTGGCTGCTGCCTTTATTTTGCTGCCCGAAGCCACTGTACACAGCATCTTGGACCAAGGTTTTGAAGAGGACTCTGCCCTCAAAGAAAGCCTGAAAAATGCCAAAAGTGAGGATAAAAGTACCAATACCGACACACAAAGTGCCTCTCAAGACAGCCTTGTCATTGACGACGACTTTATGTTGCCCGCCTACGGCAACAGCGATGCCGACGACCAAATCATCAGGCATCCCGGATACGCACTCTCCTACAACGATACCCACGAGCAAGCCAATTGGGTAGCTTATCGGCTCAAAGCCAAGCACCTGACAGGAGCTGCCGAGCGCGCCAACGATTTCCGCCCCGACCCCTCCGTAAAAACAGGCACGGCTTTGCCCTCCGACTATACCCGCTCCGGCTACGACCGCGGCCACTTGGCACCCGCAGGCGATTTTAGTAAAAATGCGCAACTGATGTCCGAAACCTTCTTTATGAGCAATATCAGCCCCCAAACGCCCGACCTCAACCGTGGCAAATGGCGTGAGTTGGAGGAGCGTATTCGCTCTTGGGTAAAGCGCGATAAAGAACTCTACATCGTAACAGGGCCTATTTTGAAAGGAAAAATGAAAAAAATAGGCAATAAAAATAAAATATCTGTGCCAAGCGCTTATTATAAAATTGTGCTGGATATGGAAGAGCCTATCATCAAGTCGGTAGCCTTTATTATGCCCAACGACAAGCCCGACAAGGACATCTCGGAATATGTAGTAACTATCGAAGAGATAGAACGCCAAACGGGCATCAACTTCTTCCCACAACTCGAAAAGAATCCTGAATTGCACCAAAAGCTCGAAAAAGAACTGATGACAGAGCTTTGGTTCAAAAAGAAAAAAGAAATCGGGAAATAATTACCTACAAGCTATTTTTGCTACTTATGCCACTTTTTCGCCAAACGCTTCTGGAGCATCAAGCTTCTTTTGCTTCGCTTTTGCCCTTCGACCTCAAGGGCAAAGAGGTGATGCGCTTCGACCTCTCGCAAGAAAACAGTCAGCTGCTCTATCGCTTAGACATCCGCAACTCTGCCTTGATGAGCCGCCTCATGTTTCGCATCTTGCGCCGCCACCAAGCCAAAGTAGGGGTGGGGGGCTATTTGGAGCATCGGATGATATACGCTCGTAGCGAAAACTTCGATGCCAAAGAGCCACGTCGCTTGCATCTGGGCATAGACCTCTGGACAGCCGCCGATACGCCCATCATGGCGCCGTTGGCCGGAACAGTACACAGCTTTCAAAACAACGCTATTTTTGGCGATTATGGCCCTACCATCATCTTAGAGCACCATTTGGCTGGGCAGCGCTTCTACACACTCTACGGCCATCTGAGCCTCGACTCACTGGAGGGGCTTTATGAGGGAAAAGAAATTCAGAAAGGGGAGATTTTCGCTCGTATAGGCAATTATCCCATCAATGGCGATTGGCCGCCTCATTTGCACTTTCAGCTTATCAGAGATATGCGTGGCAAAAAGGGCGATTTCTTTGGCGTATGTGCTTTTTCCGAAAAAAAATACTATGCTTCGCTTTGTCCCGACCCTAATTTGATACTTGGCATTCCGGCACTTGAAGCACTCTCACCTCAATAGTTTTCTTTGATGTAGCGCACGGCCAGCGCCTTGAGGTTGTAGCCATATACATCTTTGCGGATGTAGAGCTGGTACTCTACTTGTATGATGGCATCGGCACCTATCTCGCGGGCTTGCTTGGAGAGTTGGTAGAGGAGCAGTTCTTTTTCTTCGTAAGAGTAGCCTTTGGGGAGCTGCCCGTATTTTTGAAGCAAGTCTTGGCGCAGATTTTTGTTTTCGTAATACTCGCGCTCATCCGAAAGATACACGTAGTCTATCTGCTGAAAAGGCTGTTGGGGTACATCTTCTTTGAAAAATATCTCGGTAGGAAACATCTTGTAGTTGCGCGGAATACCAATTTGGCAAGCACTTGTGCCCAAGAGCAATACAAGAAAGCAGAATGTTTTGTACATGGTTGGTTTTGGGGATTTTTTCTGCGAAGATACGTTTATTTTTGAAATAGGCATTATACCAGAAAATATACAATGCACCTTTCTGCAACAGAGACTTCGGGGTCAAGCTTATTGTTGCAAAGTAAACGCCTTGCGATAAAGCTCTAAAAAATGATTTTGCTTCATTATATGGGAGAAAAAATCGGAAGGTCAGCGGTGATTGTTACCCGACTTTAGAAGTTGTTGGGCAGACACAAAAGGCCATAAGCAATATCACCTACGGCCTTTGTCTGCTTGCTATGCTATTGCAGAAGCCAATTTAAGGCGTTGTTTTCATTTTCAAAATATTTTCTGAAAAACTGTTGGCCAGACGCTTCCTCCATGGTTTGTTCAAGTGCAACGCTTTCAAAAATACCTTTGGGTACCACAAGCGCCATGCGTTCAATAACTTGGAGAAGTCTTGGAAAGACATGCGCATTCACCCAATCTTGGTCTGCAGGCACAATCGTATAGTGCATATCCACTAAATTCACCAAATCTTGTTTTGGATGATGTTTCTCGCACAATTCTAAAAATAGGCTCATTTCATTTTTAAAATCCTCGGAACTCATCTCTGCGCTATTGGGCAAAGCCTTGTGTACAATTAGAGATTTGCTTTTATCAAGCAAAATTTCATAATAAGAGCTTTTGTGCAATGTTTCCATTTGCTGTTCAGTTTAAGTTTGACAAAAAATACTGTACCTTTAAGTACAGTTCTGCCACAACAACCATTTAAAATAAGATACAGCGGCAACAGATGCAGGCTGCAAGGTAACTTTGAAGTAAGGCATGATAAAAAAATAAAGAAACCACCTGCTTTTCTGATAGAGATGTCGTAAGTATTGCAAGTTATTTTTGGGAAAAATGAGGTTTGTAAACCTTCTTTTGAAAGAAGATTTTTGCATTAAATAGCCTCTGCAAGCATTGTGCTTGGTAGCAGAAAGATACTATTTAGGATGTTTTATGAAAAAGATATTTATTGTCTGAAAGTCAATCAAGAAACAAGCATCCCTTTCCTTCCCCATCCTACACCTTTTCCGCCAAGAGATAATCTGATAGTTTGCAAATGAGGGTATTGTATAAATATGATTGGCCATTTATAAATAAAACTCTACCTTATGCAAAGCATTATTTTGGCTCATTCTACGAAAGGAATATCTTTGTGCATCTGTACCATCTGTGAGCATGCTATAAGGCAGTTAAAAAAGCAAAACATCTGCCTTTGCCGGATGGTTTGTTCCAAGAGGAATTCAGCTTACTTTCATATAATCAATAGACATGAACGCTCCCAAAACTTGTGCAATTATCGGTGCCGGCCCTGCCGGATTGGCCGCAGCCATTCGTATGGCCAACAAAGGCTACCAAGTAAGTGTATTTGAGGCCAATGCTTGGGCAGGTGGCAAGCTCTCGCAAAGTGTAGAAAAAGGCTACCGCTTCGATATGGGGCCTTCGGTATTTACCATGCCTCATTTTGTGGACGAGCTGTACAAGCTCTCCGGCAAAAATCCACGCGATTACTACGATTATCTTTCTTTAGATCCGGCTTATCGCTACTTCTATCCCGACGGCACCAATATCGTGGCCTATCGCAGTCCCGAAGATTTTGCCGCCGAAGTAGCCGCCAAAACCACCGAAAACAAAGAAACGGTGCTGCGCTTTCTGAGAGATATTCAAGACAAATACAACCTTACGGCAGAGATTTTCCTGCACAATTCCCTGCACAAGCCGCGCAACTATTTCACCAAGCGCGTAGCCAAGGGCATTTTGAATTTTGGCAAGCTCGAAGCCTTCAAAACGATGCATCAAGCCAACAAGACTACTTTTAAAGATGCGCGCGTGGTGCAGCTCTTCAACCGCTACGCCACCTACAATGGCTCGAACCCCTACGAAGCCCCCGCCACACTCAATGTGATTCCACACCTCGAAATCAATTTGGGCGCTTACATTCCCGTAGGCGGTATGTACTCTATTACCAAAGGTTTGCAGCGTTTGGGGCAAGATTTGGGCGTGCAGTACCACTTCAATAGCCGAGTAGAGGAGATTATCATCGAAAATGGGCGTGCCAAAGCCCTGCGTTTGGGGCAAGAAAAGCTGCCCTTCGATTGTATCATCAGCAATATGGATGTGTATAATACTTACCGCCACCTGCTGCCGCATGCCGAAAAGCCCAAGCGCACCCTCAGCCAGCCTAAGTCGAGTTCGGCCATTATCTTTTATTGGGGCATCAAAAAGAGCTTCTCGCAGTTGGGTTTGCACAATATCTTTTTTGCAGAAAACTATCCTGAGGAGTTCGACCATATTTTCCACAAAAAGAAAATCTATCACGACCCCACCATTTATCTCAATATTTCTTCCAAAAAATCGCCCGACGATGCGCCCGAAGGCTGCGAAAATTGGTTTACGATGATTAATGCACCCCACAACAGCGGCCAAGAAAACTGGGACGAGATGATTGCCGAAACCCGCGAAAACCTGATTCGCAAACTAAGCAAGCAGCTCCAAACAGACATTCGCCCGCTCATAGAATGTGAGCTGATTTGGGAACCCCGCAAGATAGAAGCCCTTACTTCGAGTGCTTTTGGGGCAATTTACGGCAATAGCTCCAACAACAAGTTTGCGGCCTTTTTGCGCCACGCCAATTTCTCTTCCAAAATCAAAAATCTGTATTTCTGCGGCGGAAGCGTACATCCGGGGCCGAGCATTCCGCTCTGTATGCTCTCGGCCAA
>DAIQNQ010000036.1:14382-21505 GCA_036788275.1 Thermonemataceae bacterium | reverse complement strand
GGCAGCACAAAGCTTTCGTAGCCCACCGCCGAAAATACTACTTCGGCAAAGACCTCCGGCAAGCTAAGCCGAAAGCGCCCTTCAGGGTCGGCAGCAGTACCAAAAGAAGTATTGGCCACAAAGACTGTAACAAAAGGAATGGCCTCGCCTTTGTCGGCATCTACAATGCGGCCTTGTATTTCCCAGACCCGCTGCGCTTGGAGCGTACCCAATGCCACGCCACAGAGGCAGACCAATAATAAGAAGTTTCTCATAAAACAATGTTGGTAAAATAGTGGATTTTCCTTCGGTAACTTTACAATTTCCCCTCCGCTTGTTCGCGGTCATAGTCAATGGCCATCCCTCGGTAGTAGCGCTCCTTGGTGTTGTAGTCTTTGCGAAGAGGATAGCCCTCCCAGTCGGCAGGCAGCAAAATACGGCGCAGGTCGGGGTGGCCTGTAAAATCTATCCCCAGCAGGTCAAAAGCCTCTCTTTCGTGCCAATTGGCCGTGCGCCATATTCCTGATACACTCGGTATCTGTGGCAAGGCTTGGGTAGCAGTATGCCGAGGCAGCAATACCTTGAGCACCAGATGATGATGGTAAGGAATGGAGTAAAGATGATAAATCACCTCCATCGTATCGGCTTCCGGGCCATTGTCGAGGGCAGTCAGGCAACTGAGCATATCAAAGTAGAGGCCTTCTTGGCGGTGCAGGTACTCGGCTACTTCGGGCAGGTCTTGGGCTTGCAGTAGGATACAAGGCTGGGGAATATCTTCTTGTGCTGCGAGGGTTTTGTCGGCGAAGCGAGCAAGCAGCATCTGGTATATTTTTTCAAAATTCATGAGATTGCTGATGTAGTGTATTATTATTTGGTTTTTTGCTTGTCAAGTATTTTATTGACAGCTTTTTTACAATCCAAATGTAAAAAATAAGAAAATACCTTACAAGCTTTTTGCTGCATTTTGCAGAGGCAAAAACAAGGGGGAGTATCGGCCTCAAGCACCAAATATTCTTTGGCACTCAGGAAAGCTTGATGGCGTGCAGGGCTTCCCCATTTTGGCTTTTCTTTATAGATTTGTAGCCTAAGGATTTTTAATATCACTTTTTTGATACTATTTTTGTATCCTTAATGGTAGTGGCGTGTATGGCTTCTTACCACTTGGTTTATTCATTGATAAATTCTATCGAAATGGCACTTATAGAAGTAGTAATGCCCAAAATGGGCGAAAGTGTAATGGAAGGAACCATCCTCAATTGGCTCAAAAAAGTAGGTGATAAAATAGAGCAAGATGAGCCGATTTTGGAAGTAGCTACCGACAAAGTAGATACCGAGATTCCCTCTACCCATGCTGGAGTTCTCAAAGAAGTACTTGTAAATGAAGGTGATGTAGTGCAAGTAGGCAGTGCCATTGCCATCATAGATACTGATGCCAGCAGCACTGATGCCCCCGCACCACAGCCCAAAAGCCAAGAGGCAACGCCCCCAAGCAGTGTAGAGATTGCCCAAGAGATAGAAACCGTAAGCAGCTTTATGGGGCTGAGCCAGCCAGCCGTAGGGCGCTTCTACTCCCCACTGGTGCTTAATATCGCTAAAGAAGAAGGCATTTCTATGCAAGAGTTGGAGCTTATCCCCGGCACAGGGCAAGACAGCCGCGTTACCAAAAAAGATATTTTGGCTTATGTAGAAGCAAAAAAATCGGGTGCGCAAGTAACCACTACCCAAAGCAATGGCCATAGCAGCACCCATACAGCAGTACCCGTACAAGAGCCTCTGGTACAAGTACAAAGCCCGGCAGCAGAAGCCAAAGCAGAGGTGGTAAAAAGTAGCAAGGCTGTATCGCTCAATGCTGACGAGGAGATTATCGAGATGGACCGCATGCGCAAGATGATTGCCCAGCGCATGGTAGAGTCGAAGCACACCTCTCCACACGTTACTTCTTTTGTAGAAGCCGACGTTACCAATATCGTATATTGGCGCAACAAGGTGAAAAACTTGGTCTATGAGAAAGAAGGCGAAGCTCTTACCTTTATGCCCATCTTTATTGAGGCCATTGCCAAAGCCCTCAAAGACTATCCCATGATGAATATCTCGGTGGACGGCGACAAGATTATCCGCAAAAAGCGTATCAATATCGGGATGGCCGTAGCCTTGCCCAGCGGCAACCTCATCGTACCGGTTATTCACGATGTGGACCAATACAACCTGATTGGCATTACCAAAAAGCTCAATGATTTGGCTCGCCGCGCGCGCGAAAACAAGCTCAAGCCCGACGAGCTAGCAGGCGGTACTTATACCGTTTCCAATGTAGGTTCTTTTGGCAATGTATTGGGTACGCCTATCATTGTACAGCCACAAGTGGGGATTTTGGCGCTGGGTGCTATCCGCAAAAAACCTGCTGTCATCGAAACACCCTTTGGCGATACCCTCGGCATTCGCCACATGATGTACCTCTCGCACTCCTACGACCACCGCGTGGTAGATGGAGCCTTGGGTGGAATGTTTGTGCGCCGCGTGGGCGACTATCTGGAGGAGTTTGATACCGAAAGAAAGCTCTATTAGCCTTTTCCCTCTCAAAAGCAACAACAACCCGAAGGTCAATGACTTTTATCAAAGCCCTTGGCCTTCGCTCAATTTCACACAGAAGCCCCTCCTATGTCTGTACACAACGAAATAAAGCGTGTAACCACCCACAGCCTCCAAGAAATGAAGCATCGCGGCGAGAAAATCTCGATGCTTACCGCTTATGACTTCTCTATGGCCAAAATCGTAGATGAAGCCGGTATAGACATTATCTTGGTAGGCGACTCTGCCTCTAACGTAATGGCCGGACATGAAACCACCCTGCCCATCACCTTAGACCAGATGATTTATCATGCTTCTGCGGTGGTGCGTGCTATCAAACGCTGCTTGGTGGTGGTAGATATGCCTTTTGGCTCTTATCAAGGCAACTCCAAAGAAGCCCTCAGCTCTGCCATTCGCATCATGAAAGAGTCGGGCGGCCACGCCGTAAAGCTGGAAGGCGGTACAGAAATAAAAGAATCTGTGGAGCGTATTCTGAGTGCAGGCATTCCGGTAATGGGACACTTGGGCCTTACGCCGCAGTCTATCTACAAATTTGGCACATACTCCGTGCGTGCCCGCGAAGAAGCCGAGGCCGACAAGCTCATCTCCGATGCCAAGATGCTCGAAGAGATTGGCTGCTTTGCCATCGTATTAGAAAAAATTCCGGCCAAATTAGCGGAGAAGGTGGCATCTTCCGTCTCGATACCTATTATTGGTATTGGTGCCGGAGGTGGTGCCGACGGACAGGTGCTGGTGCTCCACGATATGTTGGGCATCAATAAAGATTTTAGTCCTCGCTTCTTGAGACGTTACGCCGACCTCTACAATATTATGCTGGGGGCAGTACAGCACTATGTGCAAGATGTAAAGTCCAAAGATTTTCCCAACGATAAAGAAAGCTATTAAGACCCAAATTCATTTTTTCCAACAATGACCAAAAGCCCAGCCTTGCTCCCCATTTATGAAGACAATCACCTCTTGGTAGTGAATAAACCTGCCGGAATGCTCGTACAAGGCGACCAAACCGGAGATTTTACCTTGGGGGACTTGGCCAAGGAGTACATCAAAGAAAAATACGAAAAGCCCGGCGAGGTATTTCTTGGTACAGTACACCGCTTAGACCGCCCCGTGAGCGGTATCGTGGTTTTTGGGCGTACCTCCAAAGGTTTGGAGCGTATGAATGAGCTTTTTCGTAATCGTAAAGTACAAAAAACCTATTGGGCGATTGTAAGCAAAAAACCACCTAAGCCCAAAGGCCGCTTGGTGCATTGGTTGGTAAAAGACGAAGCCAAAAACTTTGTGCAAGCCTACGAACAAGAGCGCCCCAACTCCCAAAAAGCCGAACTGAGCTATCGGGTGATTGGCATGCTCAACAAGCACTACCTCATCGAAGTAGAACCCCACACAGGCCGTCCCCATCAAATACGTGTACAACTGGCCTCTATGGGCTGCCCTATTCGTGGCGACCTGAAGTACGGCTATCCACACCCCCACGGCGATGGGCGCAGTATCTGCCTACACGCAAGACGGCTTTATTTTGAGCATCCTACGCGCAAAAGCCCAATGCTTTGTGTAGCCACGCTCCCCGACGACCCCTTCTGGCAAGATTTCCTCGCCATCAACGACGAAGAAGTAAAGCCTGAGCATCTGGGTTTTCGCTTCGAAGCGTAATTTTCTTTTTTCATTATTTCATTCTCTTTTGCAAGGTGGAACAGCTGTCTTATCTCAAAGCCGAAAATATTCATCAACTCATTGATGCGGCCATCCTCGAAGACATCGGCGAGGGCGACCACTCTACTTTGGCTTCTGTACCCGCAGATACCCAAAGCCAAGCCCGCCTTATCATCAAAGATCAGGGCATTCTGGCGGGTATTACCCTTGCCAAAATTATCTTTGAGCGTATAGACCCACGCTTGGAGGTAGAATGCCTGCTTGCTGATGGTGCTTCTGTACAAAATGGCGATATTGGCCTCTATGTACGCGGGGCGGCACGCTCCATCTTGCAAGCGGAGCGCTTGGTGCTCAACTGTATGCAGCGTATGAGCGGTATTGCCACCAAAACGGCGCATTTCAGAAACTTGATACGCCATACCAAAGCCCAACTTTTGGATACTCGCAAAACCACTCCCAACTTCCGCATCTTGGAAAAGTGGGCGGTACATATCGGCGGAGGCCGCAACCACCGCTTTGCCCTTTATGATATGATTATGCTCAAAGACAATCATATTGACTTTGCCGGGGGCATTCGTCCGGCCATTGAGGCGACCCAAGCCTATTTGGCACGCACAGGCAAACAGCTCAAAATAGAAGTAGAAACCCGCAACCTCGACGAGGTGAAAGAAGTGCTGGCCGTGGGTGGCGTGGACTACATTATGCTCGACAATATGTCGCCGGAAACTATGCGCGAGGCCGTGGCGCTCATTGGTACGCAAGCCCAAACTGAAGCTTCGGGCGGTATTACCGAAGAAAGCATTGCTACGGTGGCCGAAACGGGCGTGGACTTTATCTCCGTGGGGGCACTTACCCACTCGGTACGCAGCTTGGATATTAGCCTGAAAGCATTTTAAACACAATTATTGATATATTTACACAAATCAGATATTTCTACATTTTATGATTGTCAAGACAAAAAAATACCAATTAGACAAAAAAATCTTCCGCAAAATCGGCATGCGCCAAGTGTTTAAACAGCAGTGGTGGCTTCCGGTGAGTATTTTTGCAGGTATCATTGTGCTCAACCTGCTCCTCAACTTGGTCTATTCCAATGTTTGGATTTATGCACTGGCTCCTATCGGGGTGGGCTTGTATTGGCTATTCTGGTACATACAGTTTGTGGGTATTCCGCAGCTTCCCCAAAACCAAACCATGTTTGAAAAGCTGTATTACGAGATAAGCAGTCCGCAAATTCTTATCAAAAAGAATGAAAAAGAAGGTATGGTGATTAAGTGGGACATGATTCAAAAAGCAGAAAAGAGAGCCGATGCCTTTGTGCTGATTCTGTCCAAAGCGCAGTTTTTTTACTTTCCTTTCAAGATTTTCAACAGCGAAAACGATATTCGCTTTGTAGAGAGCATCTTGAAAAGAAAAGAGCTGCTCCCACAAGCCGAACAATAAGATTCACTCATGGGGCAGGCCTAAACAAGCTGCCTTGAAATAAAATTACAATTTTGCGAAGCTATTTTTACTCGTAAATTGGCAAATAATCAGCCCCCCTCCTTCGCAAGGAGGGGCTGGGGGTGGTTAAAATACCGCTTGTTTTCTTTGAAAAATTAATTAAAATTTTTCAGACAGCCCCATGCAAACCGCCACTGCCTTGCCCCTGCCGCTCATCAGTATTATTACGGTTACTTACAATGCCGCTGCTTTTCTGGAGCGCACCATCCAGAGCGTGCAAGCCCAGACCTATCCACATATCGAATACCTGCTGATAGACGGCGCTTCCAAAGACCAAACCCTGCAAATTGCCGAAGCTTATCGCGCTTCTATTCATTACCTGCTCAGCGAGCCGGACAAAGGCCTTTATGATGCCATGAACAAAGGCTTGCAGGCGGCCTCAGGCGAATATGTGCTTTTCCTGAATGCCGGCGACACCTTCTATGCTGCCGATACTTTGGCTAATATCTTTCAAAATCACCAAGAAGAAACGGATATTTATTATGGCGAAGCCCAGCTCATTGATGCTGATAGCCTTGAAATCAAAGGTTTGCGCAGCGAACTTACGCCGCATCGCTTGCCCAAAACCCTGTGCTGGCAAGACCTCCGCTTGGGCATGGTGGTATGCCATCAGGCCTTCATTGTACGCCGCAGCCTTGCCCCACTTTACGACACGCGTTTTCGCTATTCTGCCGATGTGGACTGGGTCATTGCCTGTCTCAAAAAAGCCCAAAAAATCACCTATACCGAAAGCATTATCGCTACTTTCTTGGAAGGCGGCCTCAGCAGCCAAAAGCGTCGCCAATCTTTACAGGAGCGCTACCAAGTACTGGCGCAGCACTTTGGCTTTTTGCCCAATCTCTTCAATCATTTGCTGATTGTACTGCGGGGCATTGGGTTTGTGCTGAAACGCAAGAAAAGTTATTTCTAACGCAAAAAAACACCTTGCCCACAAAAGCAAGGTGTTTTTAATATAGATTGTCTGTGCAGTGTTATTTTAGTTTTTACGGTTTTCATTTGAGGCAGCCGCCTAAGGTTGCAGCTGTGGAAACTTTTTCAGATAGCGAGCTTGGTCTGCAGCACTTAGGGCTTTGCCATTTACTGTTATTATCTTATTATCTATTATAGTTATCTCGAAGTTTTTCTTATTTTCCTTCACATAACCATCTTTGATCAACTCTTCTCGTAGTTCTTTCCAAAGAAGGTCATTTTCTTGCTTGTTGCGCTCCATTTCTTGCTTGCTACGTTCCATTTCCTGCTTGCTGCGCCCCATTTCCTGTTTGCCACGCTCCATTTCCTGTTTGGCCTTTTCTAACTCCTCCTTGGCGCGCTCCATCTCTTTTATCGTCTGCTTATCTTGCTTTTCTTTTACCATATCCCTCTTGGCTAGTTCTATATCTTTTTGAGCTTGTTCTAAGTCTTTTTG
>DAIQNQ010000036.1:0-14282 GCA_036788275.1 Thermonemataceae bacterium | reverse complement strand
CCATATCCCTCTTGGCTAGTTCTATATCTTTTTGAGCTTGTTCTAAGTCTTTTTGAGCTTGTTCCATATCTTTGAGTGCTTGTTCTCTGTCTTTCTTAGCTTGTGCCGCATCCATCATTTCTGTCCAACTTTCAGACAACTCAGGTAATTCAGACAACTCAGGCAACTCAGACATCTCTAAAGGTCTAATTTTCACCCGAACCAAGCTATCGTTGGGGAATAATTCAAAAGAATTCTGCTCTCCTTTCTTTTGGTTTTTACCACTCATCCGCAAGGCCGTTCCTTTGGCAAACTCAATACTTCCATCTTCATTGATTGTAAAAAAATCTTTATAAAGATGATAATCCTCTTTTTTCACCTTTTTATCTCCATCATAAAAATCCATACCTTTGGGAAAATCAGATAATATCATTTTATACTTGAAGTTTTTGCCAAAAAACAAGGTATCACCCAAGGTTTTCTTTTCAGACAAGGCAGGCTTTTTCGTACGCTGTGTAGTAGCTTCGGGCACTGCCTCCAAGCCTTCGGCAGGCGATAGCACAGAAGTTTCTTCTAAGCCAAGCACATCCTCGCGCTCCAAGGCCTTGCCCTGATAAAAAGCCAAGCCCAAGCAAAGCAGCAAGACCGTGGCTGCCCAAAAGCCTCCCGAAAGACCTGCTCCGCGCGATTTCTGTCCGAGCATCCTTGCTATACGTTGTTGCAATGCACCTTTCTCACCTGCCAAGGCCATCGCCAAAGCGGGCTGTTGCAGGCGCGAAGCCTCCAAATGCAACAATATTTTGGCAAAGGCAAGGGCATCGCCCGTAATGCGCAAGGCTTCGTCGTCACAGCAGTTTTCTCGCTCTTGGCGTATCTTGGCGGCTACCCACCATACAAAAGGATTGAAGAAAAAGAGGATTTCTACCAAAGATTGCAAGAGATTAATCAGGTAGTCGTGGCGACGGATATGCGCCAGCTCGTGTACCAATACGGCCTCTATTTGTGTGGTAGGCAAGCCACTCAAAAGCCCTAAGGGAAGCAAAATAACAGGCTTGAGTGCGCCAATCACCATCGGCACTTGCACCAAAGCCGACTCCAAGAGCTGTACCTTGCGGCGAAGCCCCAACTGCTGAGATAAAAGCGCCATGCGCTCCTGCCAAAAGGCTGCTACGGGCTGATTGTGCCGATGGCGCAGGCGCTGCAAATACACGATACCTCCCAGAAAGCGAAGCGCCAGCAGGCTCACGCCCACAAGCCAAGCACTCACTATCCAAGGGCTGTGCTGCTCGAAATAGGCCTGCCACATTTCCCAGCGGCTTGTTTGGGAGGCTGCCTCTACGACCAAGTCGGTGGGCAGCTCAGGCTGCCATAGCATATATTCCAAGGCCGTATCTGTGGACAAAGCGGCTTGGGCTTGCGCCTGTTGGTAGCTCCATAAAAAGGTACTCAGGCTGCTTATCAAAAAGACCAAAAGTGTAGCTACGGCCAACAGATAGCGTTTTTGTGCCGAGCTTTTGCGCATAGAAAGCAAGAGCAACAAAAGTAAGAAGGCGAGTACTGCGCCTTGCCAAAGCGAGTGCAGGAGTGTCCAGCCCAAGGCCTCTACCAAGGGAGCCGGAAGGAGAAAGTTAATCTGGGTCATGGGAGTTTCTTTTTTCTAAATTTTGAATCATCTTTTTAATCTCTTCCAATTCCTCGGGGCTGGTTTTGCCTTGTCCGAGTACCTGCATTACCAGCTGCGAAGCCGAGCCACCAAAGGCGGTGTCCAAAAAGCGGGTAAGCAGGCTCTTGCGGGTAGCCTCTTGACTCAGTAGCGTGCGGTAGATGTGCGTGCGCTGGGCTACATCCCGCGCCAGAAGGCCTTTTTCGGTCATCAGCTGCATCATTTTGAGCGTGGTGGTATAGCCGATGGGCTGCTGTTCGGCATTGCGCTGCTCGTTGAGCGTGTCGTTTACGAAGCGTACCGTGCTGGGGCCTTTTTGCCAGAGCACTTGCAAAATCTCTAATTCGGTGTCGGTGGGTTTGGTCATGGGCTTTTTTGATTTCAATAAACTACGAATGTTTTCGTATTGCAATGATATACGAAATCTTTCGTATATCCAAATATATCTACGAATATTTTCGTACTTAAAATTAAAATTTATATTTAGTGGCCTTTAAGAGGCTTTTTTTAGTTAAAAAAATCGTTTTGATACAAAACAAAAGGGCTTTGCGCAATGCAAAGCCCTTTTGGGTAATTTCTCAAAGCAGAACTTTTACTGCTTCAATATTTTACTTTGATAGATTCCTTGTGAAGGCATACTTACTTTCAGGAAATAAATCCCGCTCTTCAGCGCCCATTGGCTTGTTGATAATTCCAAGATATTCTCGCCTACGGTGAGCGAAGCATCTTGGCTGTAAACAAGTGCACCTTGTGCATTATACACAGCCACTTTGGCTTGTTCGGCAGCTTGGCTCTGCAAGCGCACACGCAGCACATCGGCGATGGGATTGGGGTAGGCCGTGATTTCAGATTTGTTGAGCAGCGGATTCAGAGAAGTAACAGCTCCTTCGGGTTTGAAGCGGAAGCTTACCTTTACGGGGAGGTGGTCGGAGGTGGTATTCTGATAGTTGCTCACGATGTCAAAAGGTACAGCGATACGCTCTGATCTTACGAGCCAGTCCTCTTCGAGTTCATTAGAAATGATGACATGGTCAATCACATTATCAAATGTAATAAAAGAGCGCAGCCCTGCATTGCTGAGACTGAGTGTAGTAGGGACGTAATTTTGGGTATCGTTGATGTATCTCACATAGGAGCTTTCTGTGGTGCCAATCGTAGGAGCAGCGGGGTCAGCCACGGTTTGGTCAAGGTCATCATTATAATCGCCCAATAGTATAAATGCTTTGTCTCCAAAATAAGTATCCAAAGAGTCTTTCAACACCCCTACATCATATTTGCGCATGGCGTATCGGGGATTGGCTTCGCTTTCTGCGCCATTGGCACGTGCATGGATGTTGATAAGTGAGATATTTCTTTCTTCTTCACCTATCTTGGCATTTATTTCTACCATAAAAGGCAATCTACCACTTGCCCAGAACCTGTCTGCGGGAGCAGGGTAGTCTGTCAAGGAGGCGGGTGTTGTGCCCTTGAGCAAAATCTGCGTGCGGATGGTGTCCACGGTGGCTGTTTTGTAGAGGAAAGTTACTTTTTGGGCAGTTTCAAAAGTACCGGCATCAGAGACTGCCGTAGAGTGAAAGCCCTCGTAGCCGGGGAGCGCCTCTACCAATTCATAAAACCTGTCGAGATTTGTAATCTCTTGAAAGGCATACACATCAGCATCGAGGTCTTCTATAACTTTCTTTACATTCTCCAATTGCAAATCAAGGTCGCTGGGGCCGTTTCCGGCATCACCAAACCACTCTATATTCCAAGTAACTACATCAAAGGTAGCTTCATTGGCCAAGGTAGCGCCAGAAAGATAACCTTGCGTGCGTACGATTGAGCCGCTTTCCAGTCGAATCGCCCCACCAAAAGCACCTTCTGCATTGGGTCTGAATCTTACGGTTACTTGGTTGCTGTTGCGGGCTTCTTCGGCAGTGTAGCTGAGGCTTGCCGAGAAGTCAGTACCATTTTTAGAAAACTCAAAACCATTGACAGCAGCCACGGTGAGTGCTTGTGTGGCATTGTTGAGTGTAAAATTAAAAGTATAAGTTTTGGCAGAGGCAGTTCCTACGGGCACGTTTCCAAAGTGGGTGTAATCTGTAGTACCGATAGAAGTAACCAAGAAAGGTGCAGGAGGTGTGTCAGAACTTACAAGAGAGAAGTCGTCTAATGTCCAGCGAGCTGCTCCTTCTTCAAGCGAAGAGTTATAGACAAAGGCAATTCTTACGCCTGCGGTTTTGTAGGCAGAAAGGTCAATTCCTTCTGAGAAAGTCCAGACATCAGAGATAGCAAAGCGGTCAGAAAGCTCTGTCCAAGTTACTCCGGCAGCCAAAGGGTCTCCTGAGACATAATTGGTAGAAATCAACAGACGCAAGCGAGGCCCTGCGAAAGCTACTCTGCTCCAAAAAGACAAAATAGGAATATTGAAGTCTGTGAGGGTGTAAGCAGGCGTGATAATCCAATCTTCGTTGAGTTGTGCTGCACCACTTGCAAAACCATTCATTTGCACTCCGTGTGGGGCAGAGGCAGTTGGTGTGGTACCGGCACGCCCAAAAGTAGTACAAGCCCAAATCTGTGCACCCGTAATGCTTACGGCGCTCCAGCCTGCGGGCAGTCCTGCCGGGCAAGAGTTGTTGAAGTTTTCGGTGATATTGAGGGGGTCAAAAACAGTAGCCGTAATCGGTAGCGAAGCGTTTGCCCCTGCGGTGCTGTGGCTGATATTGGTAGAGAAAGTACCAGCGGTACTATTATCTAAGCGTACAGAGATGGTCTGAGCAGTGCCTAACTCGGCAGCAGTGAATGTCAATTCATTAGAAAAATCAGTACCATTTTTAGAAAGGCTGAAAGGCGCACTGGCACTTACAGTAACATCTTCAGTAATATTTTGTGCCGAGAGTGCGTAGGTCAGGTCTGTGGTGGTCGCATTGATATTGACCGTGCCGAAGGCGAGTGTAGCAGGGTCGGTACTGAGGCTTATTGCTGGGCCAGTACCTGCTTCTACTATGCCTGTGAAAGCAGAGCTTCCGGTATTGGTGCCGCCATCAAAATAATTGGTAACTCTGAACGTACCTCCAGAACCTACAGTGCCGTTATTGGCAGATACATTGCTGGTACTGATGATACGAAACTCTACCGTACCGGTAAGATTGGTGAGGGCCGACAAATCAATCACCTGATTCAAGAAAGTGTTGGGCTGTATCCAAGTATGGAGCGGTGTCGCAAAGTTGTCTCCACTATACACCAATGCCATATCTCGAGGGCCTGTGCCAGAGGCTGACGTCCCAATTTTTAGTGTGGAGAGATTGACTCTGAAGCCTCCTGCTACCGTAAAGCCAAAGGAAAGGTAACGGTCATCGCCTGCATCCCATCCATTGGAGTTGATAGAATTTGCACCAGCCGTAGCATTGATACCTGCACCTCTCGTAAAGTCTGTTGCCGTTACGTTGGTAACGCCTGTACCTGTGGTAGTTGCTTGATTGCCCGGTGCACCCGTGAAATTCCACAGTGCGATGTCTATTTGTGCGAAGCCTATCTGCGCTTGCAATACAAATGCAGCAAGCCATATCAAGGTTTTTGCGGGTATATCAGCAGATAAAATCCTCTTCAAAGGATATTTACTCAAGATTCGCAGTAAATTTTGTTTCATTTGTTTATTTTGTGAGTGAGTTACTAAACAACAATTTTCCACAAAATTAACGAGAATCTTACTCCTAACAGAAAAACGTGGATTATGGATTTATTAAGAAATTATGATGATAAAGGCAGAGAGTCCAAAAAACTCTCGATACTCACAGACACCTCTGGCATTGCCCAGAATTAATGCACATTGCAAAATATTTCTCATAAAATCAGCATAAGAAAAAAAAACAGGTCAGTATATTGTATTACAAAGTACCTTTTTATATATTTGTACCGTTTAATACCTATTACCTTGTAGCACACACATAATGAACTTAGAAAATACACAAGTACAGATGCGCAAAGGCATCTTGGAGTTCTGCATTTTGGGCATTATTGCCAGAGGAGAAATTTACTCTTCCAATATTTTGGAGGAGCTTACCGAAGCCAAAATGATGGTGGTAGAGGGTACTCTCTATCCACTACTCACAAGGCTGAAAAACGCAGGTTTGGTAGAATACCGATGGGTGGAATCTGATGCAGGGCCTCCGAGGAAGTATTTTACTATTACGAAAAATGGTGAGGCTTTTTTGGCACAACTCCAGCAAACTTGGGAAGAACTGGCCAACTCTACACAACATATCATTCAAAAATTCAAACTGAGGGCTTAATAATATGAAAAAGAGTGTAAGTATCAATATCAGAGGTATTTTGTTGTATATCGAAGAAGACGGCTACGAAGTCCTCCAAGCCTATCTGCACAAAATCAACCAATATTTTGCTCACTACGAAGGTCGCAAGGAAATCGTAGAAGACATCGAAAGCCGCATCGCAGAGATATTCTTGGGCAAACTCAGCAGCTACAAACAAGTAATTGACCTCGAAGATGTGCAAGCACTGATAGCACAAATGGGTGATGTATCAGACTTTGAGATGGCAGAGACTGAAGAGGAGCTGCTCCTCGCCAAAGAAGCACCACAAGGAAAAAAACTTTTTCGAGAAAATAAAAACAAGGTCATTGCCGGAGTGGCCGGAGGCTTGGCAAGCTACTTTGGAGTGCGCGACTTGCTCCTGCGCATACTCTTCGTGCTACTCACCCCCCTTTGGGGACTGGGGCTTTGGCTCTACCTCCTGCTCTGGTTGCTTGTGCCCGCAGCCAAAAGTATTACCGACAGGGTAGCCATGCGCGGCGAAGCCATTACCCTAAACAACATTGAACACAACCTCAAATACAGCTTAGGCTATCCAAAAGAAGAAAACAGAGTGGTGAAAATTCTGATGGCTCCTTTTCACCTCTTGGCACGGATACTGGCGTACGCGCAGCCCAAAGTATATGCGGCTCTCAGGCAGATAAGCCGATGGGTAGCCAAGACTTGGGGGATTTTTCTGAGTGGCTTTGCCATCATAGCCTTCATGCTCGCTACCTTGGCAGCCTTGATTGCCTTCCGTTGGGTCAATGGAGAAGCCTATTGGGAAGCAGAGATGCCCTTGGAGGTGCTGCTCAATGGCATTGAAAACCTACACTGGATTACTGTTTTTAGCTATTTGGGCATTATATGCCTCACCTTATTGCTTTTTTTGATAGGTATCGGCCTGATTGCAAAAAAAACTTTCCTCAACAGCTCGCTGGCTTGGGGCTTGCCTGCCACGAGCTTTGTATGTCTGATTATCTTTCTTTTGTTACTTCCCCAAACAATGGTGCAGTTTAGGAAGCAACACATCGTAGAGCAAGAAAGTAGCTTCACTTTGGGAAAAGGCAAAATCCTCAATCTGAATATCAGTCCAATTGAGCGAGAAGGCTATTTGTACCCGGGCGATTTTATTGATATTCAAGGTTATGAAGGCAGGGATATCAAGGTGATTAAATCTTGGCAAATCTCAGGCAGAAATCGTGCGGAAGCCCTTCAGGAGCTCCAAAAGGTGGACTATCAGGTGGCTCCCCAAGATACTTCGCTGCTTTTCGACCCAAATATTACCTTTAAGAAAAACGCTAAATACAGAGAGCAACGCCTCTCACTCAAAATACTGGTACCTTATCGGCAAAAATTTGCCATTGCCAAAGGTCTCCAAAGCAAAACCAGCTTGTACCTCAATACTGCTCAGGCAGGTGGGCAAGCAGTGGCGCTGTGGTTTTTTACAGAAAAAGGGTTGGAATGCGAGGGCTGCGAGCGTCCGGTAGCAAGTACTTGGCTGGGCGAGCGCATGCACAAATTCAGCCCAGAGGCCTTTCAAGCCATAGATGTTTCGGGCAATATAGACCTGCAATTCAAGGCCTCCGAAAATTTTGAGGTACATATCTCCTCCAACTTGGCCACGGTAAGCAGTGCCCAAGGGCTGCTTAGTATCGTGTCGCATACGAAAACACCTCTGCAAGTAGTGCTTTATGCGCCAAGCCTCCGCAGTATAAAACTCTCTCAACAAGCAAGTGCATCTTTCGATTTACCTTTTACGGAGCAGTTGCAGGTGCAGCTTTCTCAAGACGCTTCTTTGCAGCTGAGCGGCCAAAGCCGCAAGCTCCAAGTACAAGCCGATGGTTTTTGCAAACTGGAGGCACAAGAGTGGCGCTGCGAAGAAGCCACCGTGGACTTAAGCAACCACAGCAAAGCCTGCTTGCAAGTAGCACAAAAGCTCCTCGGAAAGGCCAAGCAAAATAGCTGCTTATCTTACCGAGGCAATCCAACGCTCGATGTCGCCAGTTTCGACAGGAGTGTTGTAAGACAGTATGAGCAGCACGATTGAGCAGCAAGCCCTCTCAAGTTATGGAAACTTGAGAGGGCTTTTGTATTGCTTACCGCCTTTGTTAAAGCATCTAATCGAGGTGAGAGTTTTACGATTACAAGAACTTGGCATACAACCAAACACCTCATATACAATTTCTTACCACTTTCTTTTTAGTTCCATGACTATTCCATTAAATAGGTATTTGCCGACAGGTAATTGACTAGTGAAACTCCGAAATTGCTTTTTTAAGTCAATTTCAGAATTGATAATCATAAGTATTTTTCGAGCCTCCAGAACTTCGTTAGGCAACTCAACTGAATTTGTTTCATAATAATAGTCTGATTCTAACTCCCAGTAAGAAGCACTTTGATTTGTTCCGTTTTTAATCACATAAAAAGTAATTGTAGTTCCATCTAGCCCCTTGATACAATTCCTAATTTCACTACAATCTTTAAGTGTTTCATATCCACTATTTTTTAATTCCACCATCAGTCTTTCTATCATTTTTTCTGATAGTTTTATCTTTTGAACAACCCTTTTCTTTTGCTTTTCCCTTCTGTTTGTCTTCCAAATAGCATGTGTTAGAGTACCTTCAAATTTTCCACTCTTTAACTCAATCAATTCTAATCTCTGAAATTCCGCAACCTCAATTCGGTAAATTTCTTTATGTAAAAGACTATCAAATTCTATTAGTTCAAGTTCAGAATCAACTTGTCCAAAAACAATTATTCTTGAAAAAAATAATATGCCTATTAATAAAGTTTTTCTCAAATACGTACAACCAATATCCATATTCTCTCTGTATCTTTAGTAGATAGCAAAGCAATGTTACTCAAATACCTTCAAATAATCAAGCTATCTCATTTGTGAGCAATACCTCCCATTACTACTCCACCCGATACAGCGCCACGCTGCCCTTTTGAGCGATTTTGCGGGCATAGCCGTCGGGGCGTAGCACATAGTCGGGAAACACTACACCTAAGGTCGAAAAATATTCGATGCTGTGGCCATTGAGCAACAAATAGCCGCCCTGAGGCACTTGCTCCGTAAAACTATGCACCTTCAAATTCGCAGGCGGCTCAAAATCAAAATACAAGGCATAACCCAAATGCAGGCGTTCATCCGTATAAAGGATTTTATTGGTGGGCAAGGCCGCCAATTCCTTGAGCAAGGCTTCTTCCTCGCAGTAGCCTGTTTGTGTACCTTTATAAAAATGGTAAAAGGGCTGCACCGCCAGCAAAAGCAATAAAGCCCAAGGAAGATAAGCCCGATAGCCCCCCGAAAACACCCAAGCTACCAAAGCAAAAAGCCCATAGAGTAAAGTGTATTTGGGCGAAATCGTCCACCAAGCAGCTACTCCGCCCAAAGCCCAGCCCCAAGCCGTAGCGCGCCAAGCCCCCGGCTGCTGCCAAAAGCGCGCCGCCACCAGCGCCCATACAGGCAAGAAAAATAAAATCATCCGAGGTAAAAGTCCGATAGGGCTGTAAAAACGCAGGCTCGTAGTGCCCCACCAAAAACAAAGCAGGCTGCTCAGGGCCAAATATTCCCAAAAAAGATTTTGCAGATAGCTTTGACCTTGATATGCAAATCTTTCGGATTTTATACTCCCCTCCTTCTCAAGGAGGGGCTGGGGGTGGTTTTCAGAGTTCTTCTTCCCAAACACCCCCCGCAGCCCCAAGGCCATCGGCACAAAGAGCAGCCAAAGCCCGGTATTGACCATCATCACCAAGGGCGCGAAAGTAAGCCTTTGGAGGAGCTGAGGCAGGTCTTTGTCGAAATAGCTCAAATTACTCACATAATGCCCCTCCTCTATCACCCGAAAGCGGTACAGTGCCTCGCCTACCCGCAGCTCGTAGAGCCACAAATAGCCCCCGCCCAAGAGCAAGGCCGTCAGCAAAGCACCTGTCCAAAAGCGCCCCTGCTCGCGCCGCCGGACATCGTGTAGCAAGCAAAGCAGATAAAAAGGGAAAAAATATACAATCAGTTCTTTTGTCAAAAAAGCCCAAGCATTCAGCAAGGCAAAAAGCGCCCCTTGGCCAAAATGCTGCTTGCGCTTCCACAAGCACAGCACCGCCCCCAAGGCCAAGGGCATCAGCAGCGGGTCGGGGTAAAGCTTGTTGGCAAAGAAAAGAATATAAAAAGTGCCTGCAAAAAGCACTGTGGCGGCAGTCGTCTGCTCAGGCAGCTCTTTTTTCAAAAATACAAAAAGTAGCCAAAGCGTAGCAAGTGTACTCAGCAGGGGCAGCAAGATATTCGCCCAATGTCCCGTACCCAAAAGCCCATACAGCAAAGCTTGCGGTACTATCAGCCCCCAGCGATGCGTAAAAATATCCTCATTGAGCAGCCACTCTCCCTGCGAAAGTTTGTAAGCATAATAAGCATAGCTGTAATCGTCGTACATATAATAGCCATCGAAAGCCGCCAATGCAAAAAGCAGCACCACCAGCGACAAGCCCAAAGGCCACGCATACATTTGGAGGCGGATTTTCATCACGACTGCCGCTTGTTTTTTTCTAAAAAACGATGCAGCACCCGCTTGGTATAAGCCCTGTACAAAGCCATCAGTCCCTCGTAGCCCCAAAGCAAAGCACTTGTCAACCAGAAAAGCCGCGAAGGATAAATCGAGTTTTGCCCACGGGCAATGCCTCGCATCATGGCGCGCGCTACCGTGGCAGCTTCTTGTGTTGGAAAAAGTACAGGCGCTTGCGTAGCAGCTGCATTGGCAAAAAAAGCTGTGCGTGTGGCAATGGGATACACCAAAGTAAGGCAGGCTTTGGGAGGCAGCTCTGCGCGGTAGCTTTCGGCAAAGCGATGCAGTGCCGCCTTGGTAGAGGCATACAGCGCATAGCCCGCTATGCCCACATGCGCCATCGAAGAGGCCGTGATACACACGGCATAAGGCTGCTCGCCACAGAGCGCTCGCATTTTTTGGGCGGCATAGAGCGGGGCAAATACATTTACTTGGTAGATTTTCTCGATACGCTGCCAGTCGGCTTGGCCGATTTGCTCATAGTAGGCAAAGCCCGCATTGGCCACAAAAAGTGCGATGCTGCCCATTTGGCTGAGGGCAAAGCCGAAAAGGGCATCATTGTCGGCGGGCAAGGCCAAATCGGCCTTAAAAACCCATATTTTGGCCTGAAAAGTCTTTTGGGCAATTTTTTCTTCCAAGAGTGCGGCCTGCCAATCGGCTACTACTATTTCTATCGGCTGCTGCCCCAGTAAGCAGAGCAGTTCCCAGCCAATGCCGGAGGCCGCGCCCGTAAGCACAATTTTTTGATAGGGAAAGGGCATCTAAGCTAAGATTTTGGCGGGTGGAAACTTCATCACAAAGTTTTGCACTTGCAGGGCAGCCAAGGGCTTGTATTGCGAGAAATCAGGAAAAAAGGCCGCATCTATCTCCAAATGCTCCACGCTGCTCCAGTAGGCCTTGCCCTTGCCGGAGGGCTTGGTAATGAGCGTTTGGCCACGCAAAGGATGGTAAAAAGTAAAAGGCAGCAGCGAAGTAGTGATAGGAAAGGAAAAGCTACGGCTTTTGAGGCGAATATCGAAAAAAGTCTTGCCCTGCTGCGCCGCTTGCCAATGTGTAATGCCTTGGGCGGTATTTTCTATCTTGAAGTCGGCCAGCTCCTTGGGAATGCCCCAATTTTCGATACCATTGTACACGCTATCTGCCGAGGAAACATAAATTTTGGTAATAGAAAAAGCCTTCTTGCCTGCAAAATCGAACATTCCCGGTATAAAAAGCAGCTCTTTGTAAGGCCCCACATTAGAATCTTGATAGTCCACCAGCATCACCGCCCCCAGCGCATAGCGCAGCTTGCCACGGTGGAAGTCGCCCAGAAAGCCCTGCGCCTCCAAAAAATCTCTTTTAAAACGATACAAAAGGATATAGCCTTGCCCTTGCAGTGTCCAAGGAGCGGGAGCGATAAGAGGGCTGTGCGATGCTGTTTCCATGATTGTAGAGGGTAGTTAAAATGCGCTTTTTGCTAAGGTAAAAATATATTTTTTTATGGAAAATCCTTTATTTTTGAAAAAATCTTCTGCCCAAGGCCTCCTCTGCTTACAACAAGCCCCGTCAGGAAGTCGTTATTTATCCGTATATTGCCTTTCTAAAACTTCAAAAGCTTCTCTTGCTGCAATGGACAAAACCCACTTTGTATTTCCTTATTCTCCTTGGTATATTCTTTTGTGTTTGCTGGTAGGCTTGGTCTATGCTTGGCTGCTCTACGGCAAAGCGCATAGCTGGTCGAAGCCACTCAACTACACGCTGGCGGCTTTGCGCTTTGTGTGTGTCAGTTTGATTTGCTTCTTGCTGCTCGCGCCCCTGCTCAGCTATATCCGCAACAGCATCGAAAAACCAAGCGTGGTATTTGCCATAGACCACTCCCAATCCATTGCCTTTGCCCACGACTCCGCCTATTTGGCCAAGCTGCAAACTTCTTTGGAAACAATGGCCGAGAAACTTCAAAAAGAAGGTTTTGAAACAGAATTTCAGTATTTCTCGCCCGAAAAAGCCGAGGGCTTTGCCTATCCGGCCACCGACTTAGGTCTGCTGCTGCGCCAAGTACAAAACAACTACGAAAACCGCAATCTCGATAAAGTGGTGCTACTTTCTGACGGTATCCACAACCAAGGGCTTTCGCCTTTGTATATAGAGTACAATTTTCCCATAGTGCCTGTGGGCTTAGGCGATACCACGCTCAAAAAAGACCTGAAAATCAATGCCCTTTTCTTCAATAAAATCGCCTACCTCGGCAATCAGTTTCCCATTGTGGCCGAGCTGCAAAACATCGCCTTCGACGACCGCAACGTGCGCGTATCGCTGCTCCAAGGCGGCCAAGTGGTAGAAAGCAAAACCGTGCTCTCCCGCAAAAACAGCCTCCAAGAGGTGAGCTTCTTGGCTACCGCCCGCCAAAAAGGTCTGCAATATTATACCGTGGCCGTAGAGGCGCTGCAAGGCGAGCAAAACCTCCAAAACAACCAACGCGATGCTTTTGTAGAGGTGATAGATGGCAAAGAGAAAATCTTGTTGCTGGCCTTTGCGCCCCACCCCGACCTCAAGGCACTGAGAAGCATTATCGAAAAAAATGAAAATTACAGCCTCGAAGTGCATATCGTAGGCATAGGCGCGCCCAAAGAAGAACGCTACGATCTCATCATTGCCCACCAAGTACCCGACTTGCAAAATGCCGGACAGGCCTTGCTCAACAAATATATCTCCCAAAATACGCCTGTATGGTATATCTTGGGAGCACAATCGAATGTGCTTACTTTTCAGGGTAATAACAAAGTGCTGGATATCAGGGCACGCCCCGGCCAAAACGACCAAGTGCTTGGCCAACTCAACAGCCAATTTTCACGCTTTGATATTGAGGCCGACAAAGCCAAAATTCTCCAGCGTCTCCCGCCTATGACTGTGCCTTATGGCGAGTACCGCCTCAAAGAGCAAGCCGAGGCCGTGCTTTGGCAACAAGTAGGCAGTGTAGCCACCAAGCGTCCGCTCTTGGCACTCAGCACCGGAGCAAGCCCCAAAAGTGCGGTGCTGGCAGGCGAAGGCCTTTGGCAGTGGCGCTTGGAAGAGTATGCCCTTACAGAGCAGCAAGAAGTAGTAGATGGCTTGGTACTCAAAGTGGTTCAGTACCTTTCGGCCAAAGACGACAAGCGTAAACTGCGAGTATATCCTACCAATACGGAGTATTACGACTTTGAGAAAGTGGTATTTGAGGCAGAGGCTTATAATGATATTTATGAGAAGATTTACAATATCAAAGTAAACCTGCGCATCCGCAACAGCGAGGGCAAAAACTTCGACTACACCCTCTCGCTCAGCGAAGGCAACAGCCGCTTCGAGATACCGCCACTGCCCAAGGGCATCTACCGATATACCGCCACTGCCGAGATTCTGGGGCGCATGGAGCAAGCCCAAGGCGAGTTTACGGTGCGAGAGCTGCAATTGGAAGCCCTCCAAAGCACCGCCGACCACGAACTGCTCCGCCAGTTGGCACAAAATACCGGAGGGCGCTTCTTCAAGGCCGATGCCTTGGCAAGCTTGGAAGAGTACTTGCTCAAAGAGAAAAAAGCCAATACCTTGCACAGCAGCCAAGAGCTGGAGGAACTTATCCACCTCAAATGGCTCTTCTTCTTATTGATGACCTTGGCCGCCGCCGAGTGGGTAAGCCGCAAGTATTGGGGGAGTTATTAGAAAAGCTCTACACTCCTTTTCAAAAAAAATTTATATCAGAATAAGCCATGAAAAACATTCTCGGAGGAAACTTAGAAGCTTGTTGCTTCAGTCCCCGCACAGGCTTTTACAGAGATG
>DAIQNQ010000035.1:5799-22137 GCA_036788275.1 Thermonemataceae bacterium | reverse complement strand
TCAAAATACCAGCCTCGCCAGCGCCCCCACATCGGCAGGGGCAAAGTCTTTTTGGAGGAACTTATAATGGGCGGCCATGGCAATCATGGCGGCATTGTCGGTGCAATACTGAAAGTCGGGAATAAATACCTGCCAGTTTTTCTTCTTGGCCTCGGCTTGCAGGCGGCTGCGCAAGCCCGAATTGGCCGACACCCCTCCGGCAATGGCAATATTTTGGATACCATAATGCGTGGCAGCCTTTTGCAGCGGTTGTAGCAGCACGTCTATCAGATGATGCTGCAAAGTAGCGCAAATATCTTGTAGATTTTTTTCTACGAAGTGGGGGTCTTTTTGCACATTTTTTTGAATAAAATTCAAGAAAGCCGTTTTGATACCGCTAAAAGAATAGTCGAAGCCGGGCATGTGTACCTCCGGCAGCTTAAAAGCCGAAGGATTGCCCTCAGCAGCGTGGCGGTCTATGAGCGGGCCACCCGGATAAGGCAAGCCCAATATTTTGGCGCTCTTGTCGAAGGCCTCGCCCACGGCATCGTCTTGGCTTTGACCTACGATTTCCATATCCAGATAGTCTTTTATCAATACAATCTGCGTATGGCCGCCGCTTACCGTAAGGCAGAGGAAGGGAAAAGAAGGGCGGGGCGCATCAATAAAATGTGCCAATACGTGGGCTTGCATGTGATTGACCTCGATGAGGGGAATCTCCAGTGCCGCCGCCATCGCCTTGGCAAAAGACACTCCCACCAGCAAAGCGCCCAGCAGCCCCGGCCCACGCGTAAAGGCAATGGCCTGCAAGTCGTGGCGTGCGATGCCTGCTTGTTTGAGGGCGGCATCTACTACGGGCACGATGTTTTTTTGGTGTTCGCGCGAGGCCAGCTCCGGCACCACGCCTCCGTAGAGTTCGTGTATTTGCTGGTTGGCAATGATGTTGGAAAGAATTTTGCTATTTTGGATGACTGCTGCCGAGGTCTCGTCGCAAGAAGATTCGATGGCTAAAATAGTAGGCATATCTTGTAGAGAAGGAAAATGGATGAGGTTTTGTAGTATATTTGCAAAAGCCCCAGAAACAAACATTTAAAAGGCTTGCACCGTTTCTTTAATATGAAAATGTGTATCTTTGAAAGACTTTCAGAATTGGATATTGCGTTCAAAATTATAAAAATCTGCCCATAAAAAATCCTTTTATGAGTTTATTTATCAAACAATTGAAAATCAATACAGTAAAACAAAGGCTAATCCCTTGAGTACACGCTCCGCACATAGTCCGCAATCCGGCGAACCCTCGCACCGCAGAGAAGAATTTACCCCAAAAGCCAAGAAAAGCAAGGGGCAGCGTTTGCGTGCCTTTTTGTGGCTTAGCTTGCGTCGCACCTTCGTTTTTATAGGGATAGCTACTTTTGCATTGGCTTTTACTTTGGCCATTCCTTCGGTACAAACCCTGCTGGGGCAGCTGGCTATACAACGCTTGGCACCTTTGTTGGGTTTCGAGATGAGCTTGGAGCGTTTGCAGCTCAATCTTATCAATCAGAGTATCACTTTGCGCGGCCTGAAAGTACACGAAGGGGCACGTACACTTTTTGATATTGGCCGTATCGAGGTAGAGATGAACCCCGTGTCGGGAATTCAGGGAGCAGATATTTTTATTGATAAAATCGTGTTGGCAAGTGGCGAGGTAAGCTTGGTCTATGACACTGAGCGCAAAGAGCTGAATATAGACAGATTTATCAAGGCCATTATGGAGCTGACCGCCCCCAAAAAGCCTCGCCCCAAGAGCGACAAAAGCCCTCTTTTTGTGGTACATGAAGCCGCCTTAGAAGAGATGGTTTTCAGTTATTACGACATCCGCCAAGATTCTATTCTCAACGCCTTCGACTATGCCCACTTTCGCCTCCAAAGGCTCAACGGCAACCTCCAGCACCTTTTGGTAGTGGCCGATACCATTGAGTTTCAGGCCGAAAAGCTTCGCGCTGTGGAAGAAGTATCGGGTTTGAAGATCAAAAATCTGACGACACTGTTTCGCTTGAATCGGCATTCAATGCAGTTCAATCAGCTCTATGCCGAAATGAACCGCTCTGTATTGAAAGACAGTTTGGTGTTCAATTTTCAGAGTATCGCCGATATGAGCAGTTTTGTGGAGAAAGTGGAAATCAGCGCCCACCTCGACAGCAGCCAGATACATACCCGCGATTTGGCGCTTTTTGCTCCCGCCCTTAAAGCATACAGCGATGTATGGCAGCTCTCAGGCGATTTTCAGGGCACTATCCAAGATTTTTCCCTACAAGATTTTGCCCTTCGCTTTGGCGACCAAAGCTTTCTTTCGGGCAATATCAGCGCCGAAGGCCTGCCTGCATTAGAAGAAATGCTGGCCAGTATTGATGTGCGCAGCGCCCATGTTTTTGCCGAAGACTTGCGGCAGTATGTGCCCGACCCCCAAGCGCAAGCCTTTATCAATCGCTTAGACAATGTGCGCTTCAAGGGGCGTTTCGATGGCTTTGTGAGCGATTTTGTAGCCCAAGGCGATTTTGAAACTGCTTTGGGCAATCTGCAATCCGATTTGCAGCTCGTGCTCAGTGCCAGTGGGGGCAGGCCCTATTACCGCGGTAAGTTGGCTGCCCAAAATTTTCAGTTGGGCAAGCTTTTGGCGCAAGAAGCTACCTTGCAGAGTATCACCTTGGATGGTCGTGTAGAAGGCTTTGGTTTCGACTTGGCCTCGCTCGATACCCGCGTAGATGTGAAGGTGAAATCTTTGGGAATTTATGCCTATAACTATCAAAATATCAGCCTTAATGGGCGTATCTCTGAGAATTATGCCAAAGGCGAACTATTGATAGACGATGCCCACGCCCAAGCAGCCGTTAAAGGAGAAATAGACCTGCGCCCCAGCACCGACAGCCTGCCCAGAGGAGTGCTGAACCTGACAGGTTTTGTAGAATCTATTGATTTGCGAGCGGTGAAAATATTGCCCAAAGAGGCAGTCATTTCCTCGCGCTTTGATATTCATACGCGCGGTACTTCGCTGGAAGACTTGGTGGGCAAGGCCTATATTACCAATACGCTTTTCAGATACGATGGCCAAGAGATTTTGATGGATTCGCTGCGCTTTTTTTCCTCAAAAGCAGAAGGAAAAAGAAAAGTAGAAGTACTCTCCGACTTGCTAAGCCTATACGCCGAGGGTGATTTCAGCTTCGAGGGCATTGCCGTAGAGATACAAGATTTGGTAGGAGAGTATTGGCTTGCCTTCAAAAACAATCGTGAGGAAACAGAAAAATACTACGCACAAAAAGTAGAAAGTCAAAAAAAGAAAGTACGTCGCCCTTTTTATCTCAACTATGATATCCATCTCAACCACATCAACGAGCTGGTACGTTTGGTAGAAAACGACTTCTACCTCACCGAAGGAGTTCGCTTCACAGGCTTGCTGCGAAGCAGTGATTCGGTGAGTTTTGCCCTCAAAACCCTTGAATCCATAGACAGCCTGCGCTTCGGAAAGTTTGCTTTTCAACAGCTCAATGCCTCAATAGACAGCTATAAGTCTCACTTCGACAACAATATTTTGGCGCAGCTCGACATCAGCTCTCTCAAGCAAGACCTCCAAGGCTTTGAAACAGAGCAGTGGTACTTCAACACTACTTGGTACGAAGGGGCTATCAACTTTCGGAATGCTCTCAAGCAATATGGGCAAGAGAATGAAATATTTCTGGAAGGCTATGTGGACTTTGAGGCCGAAAAAACCTCCTTGGTCTTGGAGCCGTCTTTTGTGAAAATCGCCGATGAACAGTGGGAGTTTGTGCCCGAAAAGCGTGTATCGCTGTTCAATGATGCTTGGAATACCATTCTTTTTGAAGGAGTGGAGCTGCGCAACAATGGGCAGCATATTACCATAGAAGGGGCATTGGCCGATAGCGCCGCCCAAAAGCAGCTTAATATTGAGATAGAAGGCTTTAATCTGAATTTTCTTGACCCCATCCTTTCCAAAGATATAGAAGGGGAGCTGAGCGCACAGATTATTCTCAGAGATGTGTACCAAAAAATTCGTTTCGATGGCGATGTAACCGTAGAGGGTTTTGCCATTGATGGTTTTTTCTTTGGCGACCTTGGTGCCAAAGCCGCTTGGGATGCCGCCCAGCAAAAAGTTCGTATCGAAGCCAATGTGTATAGTCGCGTGGATTATGTGCTTTTTGCCGAAGGAGATTATACGCCCGCAACCCAAGAGTTGGATTTCCTACTGGATTTTCGCAACATGGAACTCAACGTGGCCGAACCTTTCCTCAGAGAATATATAAGCCGCATGAGTGGGCAAATCTCCGGGCAAATGAAGCTCAAAGGAACTGTACAAGAGCCCAAAGTGATTGGCATTGCTCGTATAGAGGCGGGGCGCTTCCGTATCAATTACTTGGGCACTATCTATGAGTTTTCGGACAGAGTCTTCTTTACCGAAAATGAAATTCGCATTCGCCGTATGACCCTCAACGACCGCTTCGGCCAGAGTGCCCAGCTGCGAGGCTCTATTTTTCACGAAAGTTTCAAAAATATCCGCTTAGACCTCAACGCCGACTTCCAAAATTTCAACCTCCTCAACCTCCAAGAAGGCGAAAACAACACCTTCTACGGAACGGCCTTCGCCACCGGCAATCTCCTTATCAAAGGGCCTGCCGAGCAGCTCGACCTCACCATCAATGCCAAAAGCGAGCGCAATACCAAAATATTTATTCCCCTTGACGGCTATGAGCAGACTGCCGATAAAGATTATATTCAGTTTGTGAATTTTACCGGATACAAGAGCGATACAAACAGTGTACAAAGCAGTGTGCGGCAAATCAACCTTTCGGGCTTGACAATCACCATGAACTTAGACCTTACCAGCGATGCTACTTTCGATATTATTTTTGATAAACGTGCCGGAGATATGATTAAGGGCACGGGGCAAGGGAAGCTTCAGCTCATTATAGATAATCGTGGCGAAATGTCTATTTGGGGCGATTATTATATCCGCAAAGGGACTTATACTTTTACCCTGCTCAACCTGCTCAACAAGAGTTTTAATGTACGCGAAAACAGCGTCATCTACTTCACCGGAGGCCTCCTCAATGCCACCATGAACATAGAGGCCAGCTACGACCAGCTCGTATCTTTAGAGCCGCTGCTCGACCGCAACATCGTGGCCAACAACAATAACGCGGAGTTTAGTCGCCGCTATCCCATCGGTGTCATTCTCCGCCTCGAAGGCTCGCTTTTGGCACCTACCATCAAGCTGGATATTGACTTCTACAACCTCGAAAATACCCTCCAAAACATAGACCTTAAAAGTGCTTTGCTCAATTTTAAATCCCGTATCATCAATGATGAGCTGGAGCTAAACCGCCAAGCTTTCAGCCTGATTGCCTTCCGAAGGTTCTCTTCCGAAAACTCTTTTAGTGGTGTTTCTGGCTCAGGAAGCACCGTGAGCGAGCTGCTCTCCAACCAGCTCAGCCATTGGATGTCGCAGGTGGACGAAAACCTTCAGATAGACTTAGACCTCTCCGGCTTAGATGCCAACAACAGCGCTTTCCAAGTGCGGCTCTCTTATACCTTGCTCAATGGCCGCTTGCGCGTTACGAGGGGAGGAATTATTGATGCACAAAACCAAAGCGCTGCCGCCAATATTGTGGGCGAATGGACGGTGGAGTATCTTCTTACCGAAGACGGGCGCTACCGCCTCAAAATGTACAACCGCAATCTGCAAAACAACTTGGCTGCTACCAACCTTGGCAATCAAACCCTCACCTCGGCAGGGGTAAGCATCCAATATACCCAGAGCTTCAATTCGGTGAGAGACTTATTCAGAAGCAAGAAAAAGAAAAACAAAATGAGCCAAGAGGAGTTAATCAGACGTGAAAACGAGGAAGATGACCTCCGAAGAAAGCTCAATAAAAGAGAAACCCCCGAAGAAGAAGAAGAAAAGCCTCTGGCAGAGCCGCCTCCAGAGCCACCAGCTTTGTAAAATTCCCTCAAAAAACTATTTGCCTTGAGGAGATTTTCTGACCCCGATATATTCCATGCTGAAAATTGCCTTTGCCCCACTTTATGCACATTCTTTGCCCGAAGGACACCGCTTCCCTATGGCCAAATACGAGCTTTTGCCTCGGCAGCTTCTTTATGAGGGAAGCATCCGCGAAGAAAACTTCTTTTGCCCGCACGCGCTCCCCGAAGCCGAAATTTTGCATACCCACCAAGCCGAATATTGGCAGAAGCTCAAGCATCTACAACTCTCGGCCTCCGAAATCCGCCGGACGGGTTTTCCGCTCTCTGCCCAGCTCATAGAAAGGGAAATCACCATTGCTCAAGGTACCATAGACTGCGCTTACTTTGCCTTGCAATATGGCGTGGCCATGAACATTGCCGGAGGTACGCACCACGCCTTTACCAACCGTGGCGAGGGTTTCTGTTTGCTGAATGATGTGGCCATTGCCGCCAATCATTTGCTTCTGAAAGGCTTGGCAAAGCGTATTTTGGTGATTGATTTAGACGTACACCAAGGCAATGGCACTGCCGAAATATTCCGCCACCAAGAGGCAGTTTTTACTTTCAGTATGCACGGTGCCAAAAACTATCCCATGCACAAGGAGCAATCCGATTTGGATATTGCCTTGGAGGATGGTACCGGAGACGATGCGTATCTCGCCCTTTTGGAGCAAACACTGCCCATGCTTATCGAAAAGCATCAGCCTGATTTTGCCTTTTATATTGCGGGTGTAGATGTGCTGGCCACCGATAAGCTGGGGCGCTTGGCACTGAGCTTAGAGGCTTGCCGCCGCCGCGATGAGTATGTGTTTCGCACTTGTCAAGCAGCTCAGCTTCCGGTAGTGGTAAGTATGGGAGGGGGCTATTCCCCTCGTATTTATGATATTGTAGAAGCCCATGCCAATACTTTTCGTATGGCGCAGGAGCTTTATTTTTGAGGGTAAAGGGCTTGCCCGCGCCCACACCAAGGGTTGTCTTTGATGCGAAATCGCCAAGGCAGCAAGGCATCTGCTCCGGCATAAGCAATGCCTACCCGTGCATCGGCTTGTATCTCTTCGGGTGAGTAGCTGCGTTCTCCTTCTTCTATCCAGATTAGCTCTCCACACAAGTCTGTACCATAGTGCATTGTAGAAATGCCCAAAGCTTGGCTCATCGTGCCCGGCCCGGAGGAAAGGCGGTATTGCAGTTGGCCGAGGCCACGCCTTTGGAGCATCAGGTCAACACCTTCTATGGGCTCAATCGCCCTGATGAGTACAGCGTCTGCTTTTTGGGCTTCGTTGGTAACGATATTGAACAGGGCGTGTATGCCATAGCAAAGATACACGTAGGCCACGCCCCCTGCGGCATACATAATTTCGGTGCGCTTGGTACGCCTTTGCAAGTGGGCATGGCATGCACGGTCGTTTTGGTGGCAATAAGCCTCTGTTTCTACAATCTTGCCCACACTCAGGCCGCCCTCTATGTAGGTACAGAGGTATTTGCCAAGCAGTGCTTGTGCGATATGGAGTACATCTTCGCCCTGATAAAATTCTTTTTCTACGCGGGAATAGCGATACGATAGCATAAAAATTCTGCTCGATGGAAGGCGCTAATGCCTTGAAAGTTTCTGAAGAAAATTGGCTCAGCGGCGGTTGTCGTAGTCTTGGAGCATACTTAGGTAGCTTTCGTAGCGGCTGAGCGAGATGCTTTCTGCTTCTACGGCAGCAATAACGGCACATTTGGGCTCATGTACGTGCAAGCAGTTATGAAACTTACACTCCCCCAGCAAGGCACGCATTTCGGGGAAAAAATGCGCCAGCTCTTCCTTGTCAATATCTATCAGTCCCAGTTCCTTGATGCCCGGAGTATCTATCAAGAAAGAATTTTCTTGCCACTCAAACATCTCTGCAAAAGTAGTGGTGTGCGTACCCTTGTTGGCAAAGGTAGAAACTTCGCCTGTGCGTAGTACCAAGTCGGGTGCGATGACATTGACCAAGCTGGATTTTCCTACGCCCGAATGGCCTGAGAGTAGTGTTTTTTTATTGCTCAGCAAGCTTTTAAATTCCTCTATGCCTTCGCCACTTACCGTGGAACTGAGCAGGCAGCGATAGCCCACGGCCTCGTACATCTCTACAATGGCTTGCTGGTAGGCTTGGGCTTCCTCGTCGAGCAGGTCGAGTTTGTTGAAGATAATGACCGCCGGAATACGAAATGCCTCGGCGCTTACCAAGAAGCGGTCTATAAAGCCCAAGGAAGTACGAGGAAAGGTAAGGGTAGCAATGACCACCGCTTGGTCGAGATTGGTAGCGATAAGGTGGCCGTGGGCGGTTTTGTGTACCGACTTGCGGATGAGATAGTTGCGTCGGGGCAGAATCTCGTTAATCACACCGCGCTCCTCCTCATTAAACTTCTCCAGCTCAAAAATCACCTCGTCGCCCACGGCGATGGGGTTGGTTACTTTGAGTTCTTTCAGCTTAAATTTGCCTCGAAGGCGGCAGGCATACACTTGTCTTTCTGGGGTAAGCACCTCGTACCAAGAGCCGGTAGAGCGGATAATGATTCCTTGTGGCATGGGGGGTTATAGAAATCTCGGATTAACGATGATAGAGTCGGTTTCGATGGTATTGCTGATATTGAGGGCGCGGTCTATGATAAAAATTTTGAAGCGAATGGTGTCATTAAAATTGAAAATGGAAGGTTCAACCCCAAGATTGTAGGTGATAGTACCTTCTACGGGATTGCTCTGGCCCAAGTCGGTGAGCGGCGAGATGCGTCCGTTCAGGTTGGCATCGTTGGGCAGAGGAAAGGGCTGGTAGCTGCCATTGATTTTGCGTTCGATAGAGCAGTGATAGTTGAAGAAAAACCTGTTCTCCGTAGTGCCGTCTTCCTCAAAGCGCTGGTAGGGGGGGAGTGTGTCGCTTGGGGTTAGGCCGATGTCGCCATTGCCATCGCGGTAGCTGATGGTGATAAAAGCCGAGTCTACGACACTGAAGCCGTTGAGGTCGAAAAAAGATTGTACCCTGATGCTTTCGAAGCCGATGGCAGGCTCAAAAGCAAAGTCGGGTTTGGTGATACAAGCTTTGATAAAGAGTGCTGCGATAGCGATAAATCCAACAAAAAGCACTTTCTTTGCAGTGTGTGTATGTTTCATGGCTTTGCTTGGCAAGTTGGTAATAAAAATTGTTTTGTCTTTGTCTTGAATCAAAATGGGCTTGCGTCCTACACCATCCGTCCTGAGAATCATTTATCTTGACTTAGCCTTTAGATGCAATTTGTAAAAGAATTCAAAGATACACTTTTTGAGACGAATCAAGCAAATTTTGAGCAAAAAGCATTGGCCTTGTTTCGTTTTCAGGCCGTGGCCAATCCCTTGTATGCAAGCTATCTGAAGCACTTGAGGTGTGTACCGGAGCAGGTGAGCCGCTTGGCCGAAGTGCCTTTTCTGCCCATCGAGTTTTTTAAGTCGCACAGCATACAAAGTACCCAGCAGCCTGCCCAAGTGGTATTTGAGAGCAGCGGCACCACAGGGCAAGTGCCCAGCCGACATTTGGTGGCAGATACCGCTTTGTACCAAGCCGTAAGCCGTCGCATTTTTGAGCAGCATTACGGCTCGCTTTCAGACTATCATTTCTTGGCACTTTTGCCCGCCTATCTGGAGCGGCAGCATTCCTCTTTGGTGTATATGATTAACTACTTTATGGAATGTGCCGCCTCGCCTTTTTCAGGCTATTATCTTTATGATTATCCTGCTTTGATTCGGCAAGTCGAAACTTTACAAAAACATAACCCTGAGAAAAGAAAAATTATCCTTTGGGGCGTTACTTTTGCCTTGCTTGATTTGGCCGAGGCCTATCAGCTCGATTGGCAAGATGTGGAAATCATTGAAACAGGGGGCATGAAAGGCCGCCGACAAGAGCTTACCCGCCCTGAGCTGCACGTACTGCTCAAAGAGCGCCTTGGGGTAGCACGCGTAGGAGCTGAATACGGTATGACAGAGCTGCTTTCGCAGGCCTACTCTTCGGCAGAGGGACTTTTTGAGGAGCCTTTCAGTATGCAGATATACCTACGCGAGCTGAACGACCCCTTCTCGCTGCACCGAGAGCCGGGGCGCTCAGGAGCCATCAATATCATAGACTTGGCCAATGTGGACTCTTGTGCTTTTATCGAAACCAAAGACATCGGTCGCCTCTTGCCTGATGGGCGCTTCGAGGTGCTGGGACGTATGGACAATTCCGATATCAGGGGTTGTAGCCTTTTGGCTGTATAAAGTTGATAAATAAAGCTGTAAAGCCTTGATTCTTTTCCGGGGCTTGTGTATATTCAACTTCTAAAATGAACAGCTATGTATAAGATTTTGCTTTGTTTGTGTAGCATTTTGTGCGTGCATTGGGCGGCAGCACAACAAAGCCTCATTGACAGTCTCGAGAAGCACTTACTCCAGAGCGAGGGCTTAGAAAAAGCCCAATTGATGCACCAACTGGCCGGAAAATACATCGGACAAGAGTCACCCAAAGCACTTGAATATGCCCAAAAGGCTTATGAACAAGCCCAAACACTCAAAAATCAGCCTTTTATGGTGGACTGCCAAAATCGCCTCGGCAGCGTGAAAGTAAGCATTTCGGCACATGCCGAAGCACTTTCCTATCATCGTAAAGCCTTGGTGTTGGCACAAGGCATCGGCGACAGCAACCGCGTGGCCGAATCGCTCAAATTTATTGGCAATGCTTACTATCACTTGGCCAGCTATCAGGATGCCGTGGAGTATTATTACCAAGCAATGCAGATTTATGAGCGCATCCAGAATGTATCCGGCCAGTCAAAAATCTTGAATAATCTGGGCAATGTATTTATCGAAATGGGGGAATACGAAAAAGCCCTCCAATACTTTGAAGAATCTTTCTTGATAGACCAGCGCCTTAAAGATATGATGGGCATGATGATTAGCGTAAATAATATCGGCAATGCCTACCGCGGCCTGAAAGACCACGTCAAAGCCTTGGAATACTACAATCGCTACCTCCACATGACCCAAGAGGCACAAACACGCAAGGGACTGACCATCGTGTATAACAACATTGCGGAGATTTATCTGGAGCAAAAGCAGTATCAAGAAGCCGCCGAATATCTCGAAAAGGGATTGATATTGGCCGATGAGCTCCAAAGTCTTGACGAGCAAGCCAATTTTCTCCAAAATATGGGCAAAGTACGCCTTGCCCAAGGGCAGCCGCAGCAAGCCCTTGCCTATGCAAAGCAGGCTTTAGAGAAAGCAAACGCTACAAAATCGCTCAAGCTGGAGGCCGAAATTCAGCGCCTTTTGGCAGATATCTACTTTGCCCTTGGCGATACCCGCGGCGCTTACTTGGCAGAGAGAAGGTTTTCGGAGCTGAGTGGTAGTATTTTGGGAGAAAAGAATCGCTCCAAGATTCTTAAAATTGAGGAAATCTATGAAAATGAGAAACAACAAAGACAAATAGAACAGCTCGAAAGGGAGAAAAAGCTCCAAATTGCCGAAAATCAACTCCAAGAAAAACGCCTGCAAGCCCGGAAGCTTTTGATTATTGCCACCAGCATTATTGCGGTATTGTTGCTGGTAGTGGCTTTTATTAGCTACAAACGCTACCAAACCAAGCAGGAAGCCAACAAAGCGCTCTTGGCCAAACAAGCCCAAATCTCCTCCCAAAACGAAGCCTTGGCGCAGTCGCAGCAGATTATCCAAGAGCAAAATGAGCTGCTCAAAAGTACCAACTTCGCCTTGGAAGAAAAAGTAAACGAACGCACCGAGGAGCTACGAAAGTCGTATAGGCAAATGCTCGAACTCAATACCCAACTCGACAACTTTCTCTATCGGGCTTCTCACGACCTTAAAGGCCCCATCGCCCGCCTCATCGGCCTTTGCAACATTGGCCTGATAGACGTAAGCGATGAGAAAGGCAAGGACTACCTCAAGCGCCTCCAGCAAAATGCGCTCAGTATGGACGGGATATTGTCGGGGCTACTGCTGGTAAATGATGTGCGGAGTGTGGTGCTTGCACCCAAAAATTTGCCCCTGAAGGAATCTATACAAGAGATTTTTATGCAATTGGTGCGCAACGGCCCCTTGCTTTCCAAGGTGATTCTGCACGTAGATGCCCCTGCCGACGGCTACCTTACTACCGATATGTATCTGTTTGAGATTGCTTGGCGCAACCTCCTCCAAAATGCCATTAATTATCGCGATGAAAGCAAAATAACAGAAATACACGTCTTCGTTGCCGCCGCTCCACAAAAAGGCTGGGAAATCTTGCTCTCCGACAATGGATTGGGCATTAGCAAAGAGTTTCAGGGAAAGCTCTTCGAGGTATTTGCCAAGGATGTAAGTTCTAAAGGAGTAGGCTTGGGACTTTATACAGTACGCTTGGCGCTCAACCGCCTTGGGGGCAGCATCCGTCTGCTCGAAAGCTACACCGGCAATACCCAATTTCAATTGTATCTTCCCGAAACAATCAGCTTAGAAAGTCATCAAAATATTTAAAAGCACAATATTTTAGACAAATGACTTATTCGCTTGGAGTTTTTGTTAGAAAATAAGCCGCTTTTGGAAGTTTGAAAACCGCACAAAATCATCGCCAATGCACAAGTTTTTTAAAAGTATTCGGAAAGTAAGCAGCCATGCGCTCAGCATCTTGAATGGTGCCGTAGGCGATAAGCTGCAAAACAGCCCTCTGGAAGTAGCCATAGGCTTTTATGCCGATAACCAGAAGCTTCCCTTGGAAGCACCAGCCATCGCCGCCTATTGCCAAAGAGCCACGCCCTACATCAGTCCAAAAATATGTGTGTTAATACACGGCCTCACACACAATGAAATGGCTTGGGATTTTCCTGACAAAAGCAATTATGGGACTTTCTTAGAGCGAGATTTCAGCTATATACCCTTTTATGTACGCTACAACACAGGCTTGCATATTTCGGAAAATGGAAAAAAACTGGCCGACCTCTTGGAGCAACTTCATACGCTTTATCCCGTAGCCTTAGAAGAAATATGCCTCTTGGCACACAGCATGGGCGGCTTGCTGGTACACAGCGCCTGCCACTATGCCCAAGAGCAGGGCTACCAGTGGCCACAGAAAGTAAGCAATATATTTCTGCTTGCTACGCCGCATTTGGGCTCTTTCCTCGAAAAATTTGCCCACCTTACCAGCCATATACTCGCCCACGTGCCCAACTGGCAAACGCGCCTTGTAGGCAAGGTACTCGATTTGCGCAGCGATGGCATCAAAGACCTCCGCTTTGGCTATGTAAAAGAGGAAGATTGGCAAACACCCCCTGATGGAGCTTTCAAGAGCAATAAAAGCAAGGCCAAAAAGTTGGAAAATGTAGCCTACTATGTGATTGCCGGAAGGCTCACCGAAAAGCAAAAGCATTGGGTTACTTACCTCTTTGGGGATATATTGGTAAATACCCACAGCGCCAGCGCTCAAAAAGACGAAGATTATGCCTTCCCCCCCGAAAATTGTTACGAGTTCTCAGCTACAAACCACTTTAAAATTCAAACCAAAGTAGAGGTCTATGAAAAGATGAAGGAGTGGATAGAGCATTCGGCCTGAGCCTTGTAAGCGCTTGAGATGTTCCCAATCCCTACATTGATAAATCTGTATAACAAGTAGTGAACGGTGTTTGGAACAAAATGAGGATTTTTCAGGTTTCATCAATTATCAGTTTTGTTCAACTAAACAGTTTAAGTCAAGTGGGTGAAAAAAACGCCAGTACAGAACAAACAATCAAAGAAGCTGCTAAAAAAGCTTTTCTCTTAAATGGACTAAAAGGCGCACGAATGCAAACCATCGCCGATGAGGCAGGTATCAATCGTGCGATGTTGCATTATTATTTTCGTAGCAAAGAAAAGCTCTTCGAGGTGGTTCTGGAAGATGCTATTGGTGAAATGAACGACCGTATGGGTACAATCGCTGGCTCGAATAGTGATATTTTTAAGAAAATAGAGCAGTTTATCAACCAATTTTCTGAACAGGCGATAAAGAACCCGGAGTTTGACTTGTTTATGATGAATGAGTTTAGGCTTAAGCCCGAATACTTTGAAAAGCTGATGCAAAACTCAAAGACAGGAAAATCTATTCGGGCTTTTATTACGGAGTTAGAAAAAGCAAGTGCCAACAAGGAAATCGTTGGCGAGCCCAACCAAATCTTTCTGACGGTGATGAGTGTGTGCATTATGCCTTTTTCAGCAATGACTATGATGCGGGCGATTATGGGTAAAAGCGAAGCAGAATACAAACAATTGCTCCAAGATCGCAGGGTTATTTTACTTGATTTTTTGATGAAAGCCATCAAACCATAAAATTTTTTTCATAAATTAACAAAATTGTTAAACTATTTTGATTGCCTTTGAGTTTTAGGTTATATTCAACAAAAAAGTTAAACAAATATGATTAGGTTAAAAATAAGATGGCAGTGCTTCGCTTGTGTATTTCTGCTGGCCATTGGCGCGGCAAAGGCACAAACTCCTCTCAGCCTCGATGAATGCCTACGAATGGCATTAGAAAACAATCGGCAAATAAAAATAGCCAGCAATGAGGTCAGAAAAACCGATAGGCAGATTTCTGAAACTCGCGCCGCACTGCTTCCACAGATTTCGGGAGAGTATAATTTTACGTACAGTCCAGACTTGCCGCCTGTTTTTTTGCCGGGCTTTATTGTCGGGCAGCCACAAGTAGAAAACGTACCGGCAGTTTTGGGGCTGAGACAGACGCAGTTTGCGGGCATTCAGGCCAGTCAGCAGCTGTTTAATCCGCAGCTTTTCATTGCTCTCAAGGCAGTCAAAGCAGTCAATCAACTGACTGAGCTGCAGCTCATAGAAGTAAAAGAAGAGATAGTGTACAATGTTTCGGCGACCTACTACAACCTGCTCACGCTTTACAAACAGATGGATTTGCTGCAGTCCAACATCAAAAGTTTTGAAACGACCATCAGAACCACTGAAACTCTTCAGAGGAATGATTTGGCGAAAAAATCGGATGTGAATCGGCTGATTTTGGCCAAAAAAAGCCTCGAAACACAGCTCATCAACCTAAAGGTAGCCGAAAGCACCCTACTCAATGTGTTGCGGCTGCTCACCAATACAGCTCCTGAAAGTCCTTTGGCAATTGACACTGATATAAGTAGTGAAAAAGTAAGCATTGAGACCTCGCTCACAACTGCCCAAAGCCGAAATATGCTCAAGATACTACAAGCCTTTGAGGAGCTGAAAAATATAGAAAGAAAAAGTATTGCGGCGGCCTATATGCCTACTTTGGTATTGTTTGGAGGCTACTTTTCTTATGCTTACAATGCTGACTTTGCTCCTTTTGAGCGTGCCGAAAATAAGTCCTTTACAGTGTCGCAGATAGGTATTAGCCTACGAGTACCCATTTTTGATGGAGGGGCAAAGAGAGCCAAAATGCAACAAAAAAGCTTTGAAATACAAAATACACAGCAACAACAGCAGCTCCTGATGCAGCAAATAGGCAATGATATACAAGATGCTGCTCAAAAATACAATGCCAGCGTAGAGGTGCTCCAAAATGAAGAAGAAAATATTGCCCTTGCTGAAAGGACTTTGGTCGAAATCAAAACCAACTATCGTAATGGCTTCGCAAGCATTACTGACATTATCGAAGCCGAAAATGATTTGCAAAAAACACAGACACAGTACCTTGCTGCGCTGGTAAACCTTCGCTTGGCAGTGCTGGAGTGGAAAAAAGCGAACGGTACATTACTCAACTTTTAATTCTTAACTATAAAATACAATTACTATGAAATCCAAAAAAATCGTTTCTGCTATCTTGGTCGTAATTGCCATTGGTGGAACAGTAGCTTTTGCTGGAGTTACCTTACTCTCCAACAAAGACAAAGTGGAAGCAAGCGTATATCGTAAATCACCGGAGCTAAAACCTTTGGTAACGACTTTCAAAGCAAAAAGTCAGTCTGTGGAGTTGCAAAAGACCTATTTGGGTACTTTTCAGCCTAATCGTGAAATAGACTTGCTTTCCGAAACACACGGAAAAGTAATTTATGTGGGGGTGGCACGTGGGCAAATCATTGGCCAAGGGCAGCTCATCGCACGCTTGGACAGCGACCTGATGCAAGCCCAAATGATTGCCGCCAGAGCTGCTTATGAAAAAGCCCTTGCCGATGTAAAACGCTACGAAGATGCTGTAGCAGGTGATGCAATGCCCAAAATGAATTTGGATAATGCCCGATTAGGACTCAAATCGGCTGAAAGCCAACTCAAAATGTTGGAAAAACAGCTGACACTCACTCAAATTACAGCGCCCTTTGGTGGGGTGGTTACGCTCAAAATGTTTGATTTGGGTTCTGTGCTCTCACCGGGCG
>DAIQNQ010000035.1:0-5699 GCA_036788275.1 Thermonemataceae bacterium | reverse complement strand
GAGAAAGTTTGTTGATTCCCAGAACGGCACTGATTGGCTCGGCAAAAAATCCGCAGGTGTATATTGTCCAAAACGATACTGCCAAGCTTGTAAATGTTTCTATTGGCGCAACCTATGGCGAAATGCTTGAAGTGAAAGCAGGATTGCAGCAAGGCGATGCAGTTGTAACCGTGGGGCAAATCAATCTCAAAGACAATACGGCTGTAAAAGTCGTTGAAAACTGATTTATCAACTACAAATGATACAGCGATGAATACAGCCAAAAATATTTTTGAAAATATATCAGTACAAGCCGAGGCACACCTAACGGTAATCGTACTGACCGCCAAAAGAGAGTATATTCCTATGGCGCATTTTGAAAGTGTACTGATGCAGGTAGAGGAGTTTTTGAAAATAAACAGAGTGGATAAGCTCATTTTTGATGGACAAAAGCTGCGTACTTTTCATCAGTCTATCATGACTTGGTATTACCTGACTTGGAAACCCCGCGTGCTCAAGTACGGACTTAATACGTATCGCGAGTTGTTACCCAAAAGTGACTTAATCAGAAAGAGTGTAGAGATAGGGAAGAAGCGAATCCTCAGAGAAAACCCTCATTTTGACTTTGAGAGATTTGACATCAAATATTGTGAGTCTTTAGAGGAGGCTCTGGAAGACTAAATTCTTATCATTTTCAATTCATTTTAATTCATAAACTACAATGACCTTAACAGAAATCGCCATCAAACGCCCTTCACTCATCATCGTGATCTTCTCGGTGCTGATTTTGGGCGGGCTTTACAGTTACCAAAAATTAGGTTATCAGTTGATGCCTAATTTTAGTCAGCCAATTATCAATATTGTTACGGTATATCCCGGTGCTACCCCTTCGGAAGTAGAAAGTAAAGTTACCAGAGAAATAGAAGATGCTGTATCTGCCTTAGACAGAATAGACGACATCAACAGCAAGTCTTACGAAAATGTATCTATTGTTACTATTGGCTTTAAAAGTGGAACAGACCTAGACTTGGCCATGCAAGAGGCACAACGCAAGATTGACAACATTAAGTCAGAATTGCCCGATGATGTAAAATCGCCTTCCATGTCCAAAGTAAGTCAAGATGATTTGCCCATCATGCACGTCATTGCTACCTCTAAATTATCCTCAGGTGATTTTTATACCCTTGTAAAAGACCAGCTCAAGCCCCAAATTCAACAAATACCGGGCGTGGGTGAAATCATTGTGTTGGGAGGCGAGGAGCGTGAAATACGCATCAATGCAGACTTAGATAAACTTAAATATTACGGAATCTCTCTCTTGCAGTTGAATGGTGCTATTCAAGCCGCCAATATCGAAGTGCCCACTGGCAAGCTCAAAACTGACCAATCGCAAGCCACAGTTCGCTTGGCAGGAAAGTTCCAGACCATGGACGACATTCGCAATCAAGTGATTATGGCAATGGGTCCTTACAATAGCCCCGTAAGAATTGGTGATGTAGCAGATGTAACAGATGCCACCAAAGATGTAAGCACCATTGCACGTCTCAATGGTAAAACAGGGATTGCTATCTTAATCAAAAAACAGCCCGAAGCCAATGCCGTTGCCATCAGCGATAAGGTAAAAGAACAAATTAAGACCATCGAGAGAATGTATGCCGCACAAGATATAAAAATGAGCATCTCAGAAGACAGTGCTGATTTTACCATGGAATCGGTAGAAGCCGTGCAACACGATTTGGCTATTGCCATTATCTTGGTGGCAGCCGTGATGTTGCTCTTTTTGCACAGCTTACGCAATGCCTTTATTGTGATGCTGGCGATTCCTACCTCGCTCATCTCTACCTTGATAGCGATGGCATTTTTGGGCTACTCTTTCAATTTGATGACCTTGTTGGCGATGAGTTTGGTAATTGGTATTCTCGTTGATGATTCCATTGTAGTATTGGAGAATATACAGCGGCACATGGAAATGGGCAAAGACAAACGACGAGCAGCCCTTGATGGTAGAAACGAGATTGGCTTTTCTGCCCTCGCCATTACTTTTGTAGATGTGGTGGTGTTTCTGCCCATCATCTTGTTTGTCAATACTACCGTTGGAGAAGTATTGAGGCAATTCTCGGTGGTGGTAGTGGTTTCTACTTTGATGAGCCTTTTTGTTTGTTTTACCCTTACGCCTTGGTTGGCATCTCGCTTGGGGAAATTAGAGCATCTCAACCCCAAAAATCCCTTCCAATGGATATTGATTCAGTTTGAAAAGGGCTTGGATATCTTTACAAAATGGTATGAAAACCGCCTCAGATGGGCTTTGAACCACCGACTGGCAAGTTTTCTGATTATCCTTTCTTGCTTTGGCGGCTTGGGCTGGATGATGAGCTTGGGCATTATGGGTGAAGAACTCGTAGCAGCAGGCGACCAAGGCAAACTGACCTTGGGATTGGAGTTTGATAAGCGTTCTTCAATTGAAAACACTAATCTACAAACACGCATAGTCGAAGATTTTTTGCGCTCACAACCCGAAGTAAAAACAGTATTTGCCAATATTGGAGGCCCTTCTATTGTGGGTGGTGGCTTGGGTTCTCCCAATAAATCAGAAATATCTGTAAAGTTGGTGGATAAAGAAGAGCGAGATAAAAGCACCGAAGAGTTTATGCTTTTGATGCGAGATGAACTCGTTGCCAAAATGCCGGGTGTGAATGCCGAAGTGAGCAAAGTGAGCATCAAAGGCGGGGCTGCCCCCTTGCAAGTGGTACTAACGGGTGCTGATTACGACAAGCTATTTGTAGTAGCGCAAAATCTGAAAGACAAGATGCAGCAAATACCCGGTGTGGACAACGTAAAAGTAAGCGTAGAAGATGGTGCCCCCGAACTGAACGTAAGCATTGACCGAGAGCAGCTCTCCACTTTGGGTTTGGACATGGGAATGATTGCAGGTACGCTCCGAACTGCATTCAATGGCAATGATGATGCTGAATTTAAGGACGGGCTGAATAACTACGATATCCGCTTGATGGCAGATAAATTTGACCGTAAAAACCCTGATGATGTAGCCAATATGGAAATCATCAACAAGCAAGGGCAACCCGTTAAATTTTCGCAATTTGCAACCATCACGCTCGGTACAGCTCCCTCGCAGCTCGAGCGATACAACCGACAGCCTTCACTCACCATCACAGGACATAACCAAGGCACTACGCCCGGAGTGGTGGGTGTTGCCATCAATGAACTCTTGCAAGATGAAAGCATCATTCCCGCCGATGTAAGCTACGTCTGGACAGGCGATATCAAGCTACAAGAAGAATCGCTTGGGGCGTTGCTTTCTGCTCTGGGGATTGGCTTATTGTGTATCTATCTCTTGATGGTAGCCTTGTACAATAATTTTGTTTATCCCTTTGTGGTCTTGTTTTCAATTCCTGTGGCGCTGATTGGTGCATTTACCGCCTTGAATCTATCCATTACTCCGATGAGCGTTTATACCCAAATGGGGATCATTATGCTCTTGGGTTTGGTAGCCAAAAACGGGATATTGATTGTTGATTTTACCAACCAACTCAAAGCTGAAGGCAAGCCAAGTTATGAAGCCTTGATGACCGCTGCTACGCTCCGCTTACGTCCTATTTTGATGACGACCATTGCCATGGTGCTGGGTATGCTACCCATCGCCCTCTCTTCAAGTGCAGGCTCAGAGTTCAAATCGGGGCTTGGATTAGTGCTGGTAGGGGGATTGACCTCATCAATGATGCTCACCGTTTTTATTGTGCCTATGGTGTATCTGACCGTAGATAACATTGCAGGAAGAATAGGCAAGCTATCTTTGTTGAAGCTCAAAAAAAAGCAACAACCAAGCCTTTCGTAGTTTGATAAAAATATTTAAAGCCATTGCTATTAAGGCAGTGGCTTCATTTAAAGACGATTTATACCCTTAAATACTCATTATGACTGCCGACAAAAAGGAAATATTTCGCTTTCTAAAAGATCTTCGGGAAAACAACAGCAAAGCTTGGATGGATGCTAACCGAGCGCGCTACACCCAAGCCAAGGCAACGTGGCTTGCAGAAATTGAGAGGATACTTGATTTTCTGAGAAATGACGATTCTGCTTATTTTGGAAGGTTTGAGGCGAAAGATTGTATCTCAAGAATCACCAACAACCGAATGTACAAACCCGACTTGCCACCTTACAAAGACTACTTCACTTTTTCGGTGATGGATAAGAGCGACATCTTCTCGCCCATACATATTTCTGTGGGTGCTGAAAGCTCATTTGTAGGCTGCGGCTATCATCATCCTGACAAAGCAACACTTAAAAATATTAGAGATGCCATAGATTATGAAGGAGAAGTATTGCAAGAAATTTTGGAAGAAAAGTCTTTCAAAGCCTTTTTCGGTGGATTGTCGGATTACAATGAAAAGCTGAAAACAAGTCCCAAAGGCTATGCAAAAGACCACCCTTTTGTAGAGTACCTCAGATACAAAAACTTTACTGTGATGCGAAGCCTAAGCAAAGCAGAGGTTGCAAGTGAGGGGTTTGTAGAAATCGTAGAGAAGGCATACATCCTTTCAAAACCTTTTCAAGCCTTTTTGAAAAAGGCAAATTCGTTTTGATAGTAAGAATATAAGCCTTACAAAGTTCATTAATTTACCTAAACCAATTCAAAAATGAAAAATATCACATTCGTTTTATTCCTCTTTTCAGCAACATTTGTACAAGCGCAAAACATGATTACTGTGCAGGTAGAAAATCTTAAAAATGATAAAGGCGTTTGCCGTGCTTGCCTATTCAAAGATGCCAAGGCTTTTCCGAATGATATGGACAAGGCGATTTGTAAATCTACCAAGATTTCTGCTACCAAAGCCACATTCATCTTTGAAAATGTATCAACAGGTACTTATGCAATTTCGGTTTTTCACGATGAAAACAACAACAATACCTTAGATGCCAATATGCTGGGTATTCCTAAGGAGGGTTACGGAGCCTCCAAAAACGTATTGCCCAAAATGAGCAAACCGTCTTTTGAAGATAATGCTTTTAAGATGAGTAATCAAGACATAACACTTACGGTACGAATTAGAAATTAACCCAAAGAGCGATGTTATCTCAACTGATTTATGTAAGCAAAAGAACCAAAGACTGCTACGAGCGAGACATCGAACAGATATTGGAGCGAAGCGTTGCTAACAACCAGAAATTAGGTGTAACTGGTGTACTTTTGTATTCTCAAAGCCGTTTTTTGCAGTACATCGAAGGCGATTTTCGGACGATAATGACACTCTACGAAAAAATAAAAAAAGACGAGCGACATTACGATGCTACGATGATCGCACTCATGCCTATTTCTAAAAGGGTTTTTCCCAATTGGCAAATGGCAGGAAAGTCTTTGAATTTAGACGAGGTGAATTTTAAAAAGCGCATGAGCCTTGCCGAACAAAATGAGTTTGAAGAGCTGCTAAGTGGGCAGAGAACTGATGGCGCACGTGTAACAAAATTAATAGCCAACTTCTTTTATTGACCTAAAACCTTAAATAATTTCTTTCCAAAACCACAGGCTATATGGGTTTATCAGTTTGAAAAAGTGAATTGTGTATAAATACTGCTCTTCAAGTCTTGGGGAGTGGTATTTTTTTATTATATACACAAAGCCCTCTCGGATATATCCAAGAGGGCTTTGTGTATTAGAATGCTAAAATTTATTTCAGGTTTTTCACGCCCATATTCCAAAGTGT
>DAIQNQ010000034.1:13957-22559 GCA_036788275.1 Thermonemataceae bacterium | reverse complement strand
GGGTAGCCAAAGGGCAGCTGCGGACTCTCGTCGAAGTGGCGAAGCACTTGGTAGCGTCGCGAGGCAAAGGCGTGGTGGTCGGAGTGGCGCTGCAATTGAAACAAGAAGAAATTGCTAATCAGCTGGTTGGCATTCCAAGAGTGGAGTTGGTTTACGCGCTCATAGCGCCCGTTGGGCAGCTGCTTGCGCACAATGCCATAATGCTCGATATAGTTTACAGCCTCTAAGAGCGTAAAGGCCAAGATGCTTTGTACAAAGAAAAACACGGGCACTTCCCAAAGCCAAGCCCCTTTGAACCAACTCAGCGTGGCCGTAAGGGCCGCACAAAAGAGCAGTGGCAGGAGGCTGTATGCCCACATGGCATTTTGCCAATGCCAAGCCGGCAACTGTTTTTTGGCCAAGCGCTGCTGCTCCAAGCCCCAAGCACTGCGGTAGCCGCCTACAACGCTGCGCAACCAAAAGCTATAAAAATTTTCATTTCTGCGGCTGGTGGCCGGGTCGAGGGGAGTGGCTACGTGTACGTGGTGGCCGCGATTGTGCTCAATGAAGAAGTGCATGTAGCAGACGGTCATCAGGATAATTTTGGCGAAAAGCTGTTCGGTAGGGTTGTTTTTGTGCCCCAACTCGTGCGCTACCGTAATGCCGATGCCGCCCGTTACGGTCATCATGCCCAATACCAAGCCCCACCATTCGTAGCGCTGCAAGGTTGTATCGAAGGCCACGATGTAAGCCCCCCAAACAATCATTCCCAACTGCACGAAAGCCCAGCTCATGGTAATCAGCTTGTAATATTGCTCTTCACTGATAAGAGACACCTGTGTATCGGCCACATTTTCGGAGTCTTTGCCTATCCATTGGTCTATGATGGGAATACACACAAACACAAAGGCAAGGGTGAGGTAGTTCCAAGCGCCGCCGCCATAGTAGCCTGCAAGCACCAAAATCGGCAGAATGAAGGCACTGAAAAAGCCTATTTTTTTGAGAAAACTCATAAGACCGTATAGTTTAGAAAGTTGTGATTTTAAGAAGCTCTACAAATCTACAAAACTAAACTGCAAGTTCAAAATTTTTAACAGGTTATTTTCAATGCCTTTTAAAAAAGGCTTAAAAAATCGGAAAAGGGTCTTTAAAAGGCTTTCCGGCCTCCATCGCCTTGATTTCATCTTCGGTGCAGAGGCAAGCTTGCAGCTCTGCGATGAGCAGCGCTTGGTCAATGTCTTGGCCAATGAGCACGAGTTCGTTGAGGCGGTCGCCGAAGCGCTTGTGCCAACGACTTTCTATGGTATCGCGGTTTTCGGCAAAAGAGGCATATTGCATACGTTGGCTAAAAGGCATGCTCATCCACCAAGTACCTGCTTTTTCGGCACGGAGCGAGCCACCTGCCTGCGACCAGTTGAGGGCATCGTAAGGGCGTGCGGCTATCCAAAACAAGCCTTTGCTGCGAATCACATTGGCCGGAAAGTTTTGGGAGATATAGTACCAAAAGCGCTCCGGGTGGAAAGGGCGCGGGTCGCGAAATACAAAAGAGCTGATGCCATACTCCTCGGTTTCGGGGGTATGGCTTTGCTGAAGTTCTTGTATCCAGCCTGCCGACTGCGAGGCCTCGTCGAAGTCGAACTTGCGGGTGTTCAAAATCGCTTCCATCGGTACTTTGCCAAAGGAGCTGGTACGGATTTCGGCACTTGGATTAAGTTTTTGGATAATTCTATGCAGCATTTGCAGGTGCTCGGGGCTTACCAAATCGCTTTTGTTGAGGATAATCACATTGGCAAATTCTATTTGGTCGGTGAGGAGGTTTACGATGCTGCGGCGGTCTTGTGAATCTTCGCTGAGGTCGCGGTCTATGAGGGTATCGGCAGAGCCAAAGTCTTTGGCAAAGTTATAAGCATCTACCACGGTAACGAGCGTGTCGAGGCGGGCAAAGCGGCTAAGGTCTATGCCTTGGGCTTCGTCTTGGAAAGAGAAGGTTTGGGCTACGGGCAGGGGCTCGCTGATGCCCGTGCTCTCGATAAGCAGGTAGTCGAAGCGACCTTCTTGGGCAAGTTTTTCTACTTCTATCATCAGGTCTTCGCGCAGGGTGCAGCAGATACAGCCATTGCTCATTTCTACGAGTTTTTCTTCGGTGCGACTCAGGGTGTTTTGTTGTTGTACGAGCTGTGCATCAATATTTACTTCGCTCATATCGTTTACAATCACGGCCACTTTCAGGCCTTCGCGGTTGTGGAGTACGTGGTTGAGCAGGGTAGTTTTGCCGGCACCCAAAAAGCCGCTGAGTACAGTTACGGGCAGTCTTGTGTCTTGTGTCATGGTATTTTTCAGGAAATGAATGATGAAACATGCAAAGGTAGAGAAAATATCTAAAATGCAATAATGTTGCAAAAAATAAAAAATACACAAAAAAAGCCGAACCTTTGAGATAGGCTCGGCTTGCTGTATCAGCAGTAGATTTTTATTGGGCTTTGGCTGTTACGCTTCCTTTGATAAAGAGCATTTTCTCGCCTTGGTTGGTTACGAGCGTTACCGACTTGTTGAAGTCGCCCATAGCGGCAGCATTGTAGCTGGCTTTTACGATGCCCGTTTTGCCGGGGGCGATGGGGGTTTTGGTATAGTCGGGCGTGGTGCAGCCGCAAGAGGTTCTTACTTCTGTGATAATGAGAGGTGTTTTGCTTTTGTTGGTAACTACAAATTCTGTGGTTACGGGAGTGCCTTGGGGAATCGCACCGAAGTTGTGCTCAGTTTTGTTTACGGCAATCACGTCGGCAGTGGCCATTGCTTGGGTGTTTTGTGCTTGTGTAGCAAAGCCTGTGAGGATAAAAGCACCGATTAAGATGAGATTTTTCATTGGATAAAAGCTTTAGAGTTTATGGAAATAAAATGAATACATTCATAAAGACAAGTACTTAGCAGGAATTGTTCCAAAAATATACCAAGATTAAAGTGATTTTCAGGATTTCGTTCTCGATTTTAATCAAAACCACTCTTGTTTGAGTATATTTAAAAGTCTGAGGCCAAAGCTTTCTTTTCGGCCTCTCGGCTTCTTTTCCAGCGGCGGTGTGTCCAGAGCCAGTGGGCGGGGTCATTTTGGATTTGGGCTTCCAGCTTGCGTATATATTGCTCGATGAGGGCACCTTCGGGGGCTTGCGCATCGGGCAGTGGTATATCCTCGAAGTACAGCTCATAGTAACCACGCCGCAGCTTGCGCGCGCCCCCAAATACCATTGGAAACTGCATTTTACGGGCAATTTTTTCTCCACCCAAAAAGAAACAAGTATCCCGATGCAAGAACTCCGTCCAATATACTTCTTTGCCAAAAGGGTTTTGGTCTGCCAGCAGCGCCGTAATGCGGGCTTGGCCTTTGTGTTGGAGGATATTTTTCAGAATCATCTGCATGCGCACGGGCTTTGCGCCAAAGTGGGTACGAATACGCAGCATGAGGCGGTCGAAAAAGGGATTGCTAAGGGGCTGATATACTGCATCAATGGGGTAGGGCTGGTGCAGGCTGGTAATGAGCGAAAGCCACTCCCAGTTGCAATGGTGGGAGGTCATAATCACTACCGACTGTCCGGCATCCAGCTTTTGTTGCACAAGTTCTATGTTTTTCACCTGAAAGCGCTTGCGCAGGGTATCGGGCTTGAGGCTAAGTACCTTGAGAGTCTCCACAATCAAGTCGGCCAAATGTCGGTAGTATTGCTTTGCAATTTGGCGAATCTCGGCCTCGCTTTTGTCAGGAAAAGAGCGCCGGAGATTGTCCACCACCAAGCTTTTGCGGTAGCCTATCAGGTAATAGGCAAATAAAAACAACAAGTCGGCAATCCGATACAGCCACCAGAGGGGCAGGCGCGAGAGGAGTACAAAAAATAGCATAAAAGGCTTGTAAGTGGTTCTGCAAATTTAGTAAAAAAACAAAACGCTTATCCTGTGTTTTATTGTTAAATTGCGCCTCTATGAAACAGCCGAAAGAAGAAAAAGAAAGCATTATTTTGGGCATAGACCCGGGCACACGTATTATGGGCTACGGCGTGCTGCGCATTGTGGGCAAGCGTATTGAGGTGGTACAATATGGGGTGATTCACCTCGAAAAATACGGTACACAGGAGCTGAAGCTCAAAAAAATCTTTGAGCGTGTTACCCAAGTGATAGAAGAGTTTTTGCCTGATGAAGTGGCTTTGGAAGCGCCTTTTTACGGAAAAAATGTGCAATCTATGCTCAAATTGGGTAGGGCACAGGGGGTAGCCATGACCGCCGCTCTGATGCGCGAAATCCCCATTACAGAGTACGCCCCCCGCAAAGTGAAGCAATCGGTAACAGGCAAGGGCACTGCCACCAAAGAGGAACTGGCCGCTATGCTCGAAAAAACCTTGAAAATTAAATTTGAAGACAATACCCTGCTCGATGCCTCCGATGCCTTGGGTGTAGCGCTTTGCCATTATTATCAGAGCCAAACAGGCGTGGTAGTGGGCAAAGCCAAAAGCTGGGCAGCCTTTGTAAAAGACCACCCTGACCGCCTCAAGTAAAAAATCAGAGCATTTCCGGCAAAGTAGGCAGTAGCAGCGTAAAGGTAGTGCCCTTGCCCTCTTCGCTCCATACGGAAATAGTGCCTTTGTTTTTCTCCACAAATTCTTTGCTCAGAATCAAGCCCAAACCTGTGCCCGTTTCGTTGGCAGTACCTTTCATACTGATGCGTTTGTCTAATCGGAAGATACGCTCTTGCACTTCGGGGGGCATGCCTACGCCTGTATCGCTGATGTCTATTTCCATCATGGTGCCTCTGGGGCGGGCGCGTATGATGACCTTGCCGTCCACGCCGGTAAACTTAATGGCATTGGAAATCAGGTTGCGCAATACGGTATTGAGCGTATTGCTGTCGGCAAATACACTGGCTTCGTCGGGCACTTCGCAGAGCAGTTCGATTCCTTTGTTTTGGGCAGATACCTCCAAGAGTTGAAAATTATTCATTACCAATTCTTTTAATGGTACATGGGTGAAATTGTATTCTAGTACGCCCATCTGTGAGCGCGACCAAGAGAGTACATTTTCGAGGAGGGCATAGAGATTTTTGACCGATTTGTTGAGGCTGGCACTCATAAACTCAATGTCTTCTTTGCTCATTTCGTCTATATGCTTCGACATAATATCCAGAAAGGCGGTCAGCGAGTTGAGCGGCCCCTTGATGTCGTGCGCAAGAATCGAGAAGAAGCGGTCTTTGGTGGTGTTGAGTTCCTCTAAGTTTTGTCTTTGTTTTTCAATTTCTTCTTGTTGCCTTTTCAGTTCATTATTTTGGACTAAGAGCTCTTTTTGTGCTTTTTTTACGGCTTCTTCCAAAGTTTTTCTTTGACGCTGGCTATTGGCCAGGCGTATCCTCACAAAAAGCGTGATGAGCAGGGCAAGTGCCACAGCCAAAAGTATCCTGAAGAGGGTGCTTTCCCAAAAAGGAGGCAGTATTTCGACGCTGTACTCGGTGGCTGTTTCGCTTACAATCCCATCGCTATTGATAGCGCGTACCTTAAACACATACTTGCCCGGAGGGATATTGGTATAAACAGCCTCTGTTTTTTCTGACACAGGCGACCAGTCCTTGTCCAAACCCTGCATAATCCATTGGTAGCGGGTGGCTTCGGGTATCAGGTATTGCAATACTTCAAACTCAAAAGAAAGGTAGTTGAGCGTATAAGGCAGCGTAAGTGTGGGCGGTACTTTTGCCCAAGGGAGTATCCCTTGGTGGTAGCTCTTGTAGGGTTCTTTGTTCCAGTCCACATTTTTAAAGAAGAGCCTGATGTTGGTCAGGTTTACTTGTGGCTGCTCTTGGTTTTTGAGTTCTTCTGCCGGATTGTAGCGAATAGCGCCCCGCACCGTGCCCAGCCATATATTTCCTTGGCGGTCTTGATAAATCCCCCCCGCATTGTTTTCAATACCTAAGAAACCCTCATTGAGGTCATAGTACTTGATATTGGTGATAGCGCCTTGGGCATTGGTCTGGATTCTGTCCAAGCCATTTTGTGTGCCCAGCCAAATTTGCTCTTTTTGGTCTTTTAAGATAGAGTAGATAGCATTGGCGCTAATGCCCTCATTGGTTGTATAGTTTTTGAAAGTATTGCCATCGAAGCATACCAAGCCTCCGAGCGTAGCCATCCAGAGGCGCTCTTGGGCATCAAGAACGCCTTGAATCACATAGTCGCTTATCAGGCCATCTTTGATACCATAAGATTTCATCTCTTGGCCGTTCCAAAGGCTCAGGCCATAATGCGTACAAAACCATACTTGTTTTTTGGAATCTTGAATGACATAACGCACCATATTGCTCACAATATTGGTATTTTGCATCGTGAAATGGCTCACTTTGCCCTCATCATAAAAAATAGCTCCTTGGCCTAAAGTGGCAATCCAAAAGGTATTAGGCCCTGTTTGTAGAATATGCGACACTTGGGTGTCGGGGGGCAGCTCAAAGCGGCGGTCTATATTTTCATAGCGTTCTCCATCAAAAAGCCAAATGCCGTTGTAGGAGGCAATCATCAATTTTCCTTTGTCCAATTCTAATATCTGCTTCACTCTTCGGAGATTGGGAGCATTTTTTTGTGCCATCGGGTATATTTGCTCTCCATCATACATCGAGAGGCCTCCTTTTTGGCCGTCGCCGCTGGTACCCAACCAGAAGCGCGCTTGGCTGTCTTGAAAGATAGCCCATACGTAATCCGACTCCAAGCCGTCGCTTTCCTGAAAAGTAACAAAGGCGTCGCCGACGTAGCGCACCAGCCCTTGGCCTCCGGAGCCAATCCAGAGGTTGTTTTCGCGGTCTTGAAAAAGCATGTTCACATAGTCGCCGGGCAAGCCATTGCTTTTACGAAGAGTACGCATGGTATTGCCGTCGTAGCGAATGAGCCCCCAAGTTTCAAAAGAAATCCAAATATTTTTTTGGCGGTCTTCAAAGAGATGCACAATGGGATTGCCCAAGGAGCTGGGCGGGAGTGTCAGCTTTTCGAGCTTGTTGTTTTGCAAAATGAGCAGCTCTTCTTCGCGTTCGTTGGCTTTGCTTTTGGCAATAAACCAAAGGCGCTTTTGGCTGTCTTGGAGGATAGGTTTTACAGTATTGTATTGCTCGGTGATGCTCGGAGGGAGCAGCAAAGAAGGGAAGAGGCGGTTGCCATCAAACTCGTAGAGGCCTTTGGCCGTTTCGATGAGCAAGTTTTGGGATTGGAGCAACAAGATGCCTTTGATGCTGTTTTCGTGGAGCAGTTGCAGGTATTTTACAGAGAAATCTACAAACTGGTCGTTTTGAAAATAAAGTATTTTGCTCACTCCCGATTCTTTCTCTACAAAGACCCAGATTCTTCCTTGGCGGTCTTCAAATATCTGGAAGTAAAAACCATTGCTAAAGCCTTCTTTTTCGGTAAAATGCTTCATTTTTTGGCCATCGTAGCGGCAAGCCCCCCGCTCTGTAATAAACCAAAGGTGGCCTTGGCTGTCTTCAAAGAGGCGTTTGATATTGTTGTTGATGAGGCCTTGGCTTTGGTCGAACACTTGGAACTTCAGGCCATTGAAGCGGCAAGCCCCTCCGCCATTGGTAGCCACCCAAATGGCTCCGCGGCGGTCTTGGAGAATATCCACCACTTCTGATTGTGGCAGGCCGCTTTCTAAAGAATAGCTTTTAAAGCTATAGTGTTGAGCGATAGCGTTGTATCCATAAATATAAAAACAAAAGAGTAGTAAGAATTTTCTTGGCATACGTGCTTTCAAGTAATCGGATTGTAATATAAAAAAATACTTACAAATAACACAACTCATAGAGAAGGAATTGAAATTTTGCCTCAACTGTTTGCGAAGGCCTGCAAATTCAAGATTATTTTACTACTTTTGCAATCTGTAAATCCATTGAAATATGCAATTATTCAACCCGTTGTTACGATGGGCAATGCTGCGCCCTATGGAGCGAATAGAGCAGTTTGTAAAGCTTCCCTACGAAACACAAAACACCGTGCTGATGAACTTGGTGGCTTCTGCCAAGCATACAGAATGGGGCAAAAAGTACAATTATGGAGAGATTCGCCACTACGAAGATTTCCAGCAGCGCGTTCCTACCTCTACTTACGAAGAAATATTCCCTTACATAGAGCGCATGATGCGCGGAGAGCAGCAAATCCTCTGGCATAGCCCGATACATTGGTTTTCCAAATCCTCTGGTAGTACCAATGCTCGCAGCAAGTTTATTCCGGTATCAAAAGAATCTTTGGAGCAGACGCATTTTCGGGGTGGGCGCGACTTGATTGCGCTGTACTTGCATCAGCAGCCCCAGAGCCAAGCCCTTTGGGGGAAGTCGCTCTCTATTGGAGGCACTTTTCAGCAAAGCGAAGATACCGAGGGAATCTACTACGGGGATGTGTCGGCGGTGGTAGCACAAAATCTGCCCTTCTGGGCGCAGTGGCTTCGCGCCCCCAGCTTGCAGATAGCCCACATGAAAAAGTGGGAAGAGAAAATAGAAAAAATGGCCGAAGAAAGCATCAGAACCAAAATCACCAGCCTTACAGGTGTGCCCACTTGGATGATTGTGCTGCTACAGCGTGTATTGGAGATGACCGGAAAAAAACATGTAAAAGAGGTGTGGCCCGGG
>DAIQNQ010000034.1:11398-13857 GCA_036788275.1 Thermonemataceae bacterium | reverse complement strand
GCCTCGAGCAAGTAGAGCTGCACAAAAACTACGCAGTGGTGATTTCTACCGATGGCGGCCTCTGGCGCTACAAAATAGGCGATACCGTAAAATTCACCTCTAAATCGCCCTATCGCATCAAAATATCGGGGCGCACCAAGCATTTTATCAATGCCTTCGGCGAAGAGCTGATGATAGAAAATGCCAATACTGCCATTACCCGTGCCTGCCGCGAAACAGGCGCTACCATCACCGATTTTACCGCTTGCCCCGTGTATATGGGTGGCGAAGGTACAGGCAAAGGCGGCCATGAATGGCTGATTGAGTTTGAAAAAGCGCCCGACGATTTTCATAAGTTTGTGCAGCTCTTAGACCAAACCCTCCGCGAGGTAAACTCCGACTACGATGCCAAGCGCTACCAAGACATCGCCCTGCAAATGCCCCTCGTGCACCAAGTACCCAAAGATACTTTCCACAATTGGCTCAAGCACCAAGGCCGCCTCGGAGGCCAATACAAAGTGCCCCGCTTGGCCAATAGCAGAGAGTATGTAGAGGATATTCTCAAAATGCTTGCGACCGCCTGACCCGCCCTGATGCTATGAAAGCCCTTTACACGCTTTTGCTATTGGTACTCAGCAATGTATTTATGACTTTTGCTTGGTACGGACATTTGTACGCCAAGAAGTGGACTTGGTTTCAGCATTTAGGCCTCTGGGCGGTGATTCTACTGAGCTGGGGCTTGGCACTTTTTGAGTATATCTTTCAAGTACCTGCCAACAAGATAGGCTATGAAGGCAATGGTGGGAATTTTTCGATGTTTGAGCTCAAAATCATTCAGGAAGTGATTTCACTCACGGTTTTTACTTTGATAGTGGTCTATGTGTTCAAAACAGAAAAAATGGCTTGGAACCATCTCGTAGGTTTTGTATTGATGGCTTTGGCGGTATTTTTTGTTTTTAAAAAATTCTGAACCATCTTTGAACCTCGCTTAAAAAGCCTGCTATGGAACAGCTCTCCGCACAACTTACCCATATTGCCGAATATATCTTGCTTCTTGCACCCGAAATGGCGCTGGCCGCAGGCTTTGTATTGTGCATTTTGGCCGATATATTTTTCCCCCAAGCCAAAGCTGCTTGGCCTGCGGCATTGGTGCTCTTCTTGGCACTGCTGGGAGCAGCCTACTGCCTCTATACACCCTTTGTACCTTGGCAGTCGCAAACAGTATTGGAAGGAATGCTTTGGGCAGATACTTTTTCTGTGTTCTTTCGCTCTTTGATTATCGGAGCAGGCTTCTTGGCCTTGGGGCAGTGGTTGCTTTCTGCCGAAGCGCGCAATGGAGCAGGGCGAGGCGAGCAGTTGGCCTTGTTGCTGGCGGCACTGTTGGGTTTGGAGATGATGGTACTGGCAGGCAATTTCTTGTTGTTGTATTTGGGGATTGAGCTGGTATCGGTGGCAGCGTATATCCTGATGATTTTCCGCTTTTCGCCCAAAGCCTCCGCCGCCTCCATCAAATACCTCCTTTTCGGGGCATTGTCTTCCGGCTTGATGCTCTATGGCATTTCTTTTTTCTATGGTTTGAGTGGCACGCTGAGCTTCGCCCAAAGTGGCTTTGTAGAGTCCATCGCACAGGCAGAGCCTTTTTTGGTATTTTTGGCATTGCTGTTGGTATTGGCGGGCTTGCTTTTCAAGGTTAGCGCAGTGCCTTTTCACGTCTGGTCTCCGGAGGTATATCAACATGCACCTACCCACTGGTTGGGCTTCTTTTCGGTAGCCCCCAAAATTGCCGGAATAGCGGTTTTATGGCGATTTTCGCAGATTTTCCAAGATTTTACTTTTGCACCCTTAGAAGGCTGGAGTTTTTCTTGGGCGGCATTGCTGGCGGCACTTGCTTTGGCGAGCATCCTGTTGGGCAATCTGGCAGCACTCTCCCAGCAAAATGCCAAAGCCATGATGGCCTTTTCGGGTATTGCGCAGGCAGGTTTTATGTTGATATTGGTGGCTTTGGGCAGTGCCTTTGCCCTGCAAGGTTTGCAGGCTTATTTGGGTGTGTATATGTTGATGAACTTTCTGGCTTTTGCCCTTATCCAAACAGTGGAGGCCTACCAGCAAGAAGCTACCATGCAAGAATATGCAGGTTTGGGAAAAGTGCAGCCTTTGTGGGGCATCTTGTTTCTGATAGTAATGCTGAGCTTGGTGGGCTTGCCGCCCTTGGCAGGCTTTATGACCAAGCTGCTTCTTTTTTCGGCTTTGTGGGAAGCCTACAATCTCCAAGGCCAAGCTTTCTGGCTGTGGCTCTTTGTGATAGGCTTGCTCAATACAGCGGTAGGGCTGTTTTACTATCTCAAAATTCCCTATTATTGGTTTTTTGGGCAATCCGCAAGCTCTCTGCCGCTCAAAATATCCAAAGCGCAGTATTTGTATTGTGGTATCTTGGCCGTACTGCTTTTGGTATTTTTTGTGAAGATAGATTGGTGGTTTTA
>DAIQNQ010000034.1:4018-11298 GCA_036788275.1 Thermonemataceae bacterium | reverse complement strand
ATAAATACTTCAAAACACTTAACTTCATATCTGAACAAAAACCATATTGCTATGCCCAAATACTTTTTGCTCCTATTTTTTGCTTGCTTTGGTCTTGTAGCCCAAGCCCAAGAACTCAGCACAGAAGAGCGCACTTTTTTAGACGAAAACCTCTTCATTCCTATCGAGAAGGTACAGTTTGAAATCTCCTTCAATACCTCCGACCTTCGCAGCAAGTCCCTCGTGCTGCCCAGCTTGGCACAGATAGAAAAACTCAAAAAGAAGCTCAAAGGCAAGCCCACCGATGCCCCTATATTGGCCGATATTGCAGAGCATTATGGCCAACTGCACTATCCGCAAGAGCAAGAAGCTTATCTGCTCAAAGCCATACAAGCCCGTAAAGAACAGATAGCGGCCAACCCCAAAGACTATGATGCACTTTTGGGCTTGGCAGGCAGCTATTTGGCGCTGCGACAGCCCCAGCAAGCTTTGCAGGTGTATCAGTTGGCCGATGGACATTTTCCTAAAAATGAAAAGATTTATATTGGCTTGGCGGCAGTGCACTTGGTGATGGGCGATGCCCAAAGTTATAGTGCTACATGTGAGCAGATATTACAAATACAGCCAGCGTCTCTGGAAGGGCACTTTGGAAAAGCTTTGATGCACCTTTTCCAAAAGTTGCAAGAAAGTGGACAAGGTGCAGAGCTTCCTCTGAGCGAAATTTATAACAAAGTATATTTTGATGACCTGCTCAAGCGCTTCCCTAAAAGCAAAGAAATCTACCTGATGCGCGATGTGATGCGTACGATAGCTGTATTTTTTTCGGTAGCACAGCAAAATGACCTTCAGACCCAAAAAAACATCCACCTTAGCGATGCCAATAAGCAAGAGGTACAAGACCTGATAAAGGCCTTGCTCCAATACGATAAAAAAGGTCATAAAAATAAGCCTTTGCTGTACCGCATGTTGGCAGCTTTGTATTTTCTGGAAAATAATTATGCCCTCTCCAAGGCGGCTACCGAAAAGGCACTTATTGCCAATCCTTACCTGATGATGGCTTATGACAATGCCCTGCTGATGAGCACCTTCCATAAGCAATACGAAGATGCGCTCAGCTTGGTCAATCGCCGTAGCAGCATCAAAGGTGCCAATACCGTAAACGACCAGCTGGTACGGGCTTGGATATATACCGAAGCCGCCCGCTACGAAGAAGCCAAAGAAATGCTGACACGCCTCGAGCAAGAGCAGCAAGGCGCATTGCTGGTGCCTAAGCTGACCTTGGTGCATATTGCCTTGCGAGAGCGGAAGTTTATACAAGCCAAAGATTGGCTGCTCAAGGCAGAGGCCGCCGGGCAAGAAGATTTCGACTATTGGGGGCTGAAAACTTTCTACGAACTGTATCGAGGCAATCGGACACAAGCCCGCACATATCTTGAAAAAGCCCTTGCTATTTCGCCCGAAAGTCGCTCGATGAATCTTCTCAAAGAAAAGTTTTTTCAACCATAAAAAACAAAAATGCCGATTCTCAAGAGTCGGCATTTTTGTTTTATAGAAATGCAGGTGATTAGAACTCGCCTCCGTCGAAGCCTCCGTCCATACCGCCCTCACGCTTGCGTTGGCGTTGTTTGGCATTGCCAAAGCGGTAGCTGAAGCCCAACATAATGGTACGGGTGTTGCCGCGATAAGTAAAATCATTGAACAAGGCTTGGGTGCGTACGGTGCTGCCAAAGCGCATGGTTTGGGCTACGTCGCGTACATTGAGCGAGAGTGTACCCTTGTTGTCCAAGATAGATTTGCTCACACCTATACTGTTCATAAAAAAGTCTTTGCGTTCGCCTTGTGCCGTAGCCGTAGGCCCTCTGTAAAAGACCATAGCTTGAATACGCCAAGATTTCGGCAGGGTAAAATTGGCCATCATACGGGTATTCCAGCTGATGATATTGTTGGCTTGCTCTTGGTCGAAATTGCTGCCATCTACACGCAGCCCGAAGAGCGAGAAATCACCATTGAGCGAGAGCCATTTTCCTACGCGGTAGTTACCAATTACCTCGAAGCCGTAATTTTCGGCTACAGTGGCATTTTCAGGCCTGAATACCGTGGTATCGCCTTCGGTACGGGTAATGAGCTGCTGCACCACATCGGTAGTTCTTTTGTAGAAAGGCGAGAAGGTAAAAGAGCCTTTGTCCCAGTCTTTCAAATAGCCGATTTCATAAGAGTCCGTAAACTCAGGTCTTAGGAAGGGGTTGCCGGAGCGCAGTACCAAGGGGTTGCTAAAGCTCGCAAAGGGATTGAGTTGGCGGAAGCCCGGGCGATTGATGCGGCGGCTGTAAGTGGCCTGAATCTTCTGATTTTTGGGCATTTTGTAGGCAATGGTCGCGCTGGGGAAGAGGTTAAAATAATCGAGATTGAAACGCTGCCCCGTCGTAACCAAGATAGACTCCATGGTGGTTTGCTCGGCGCGCAGGCCGGCATCAAAATCCCATTTTGCGAGTTGTGCTCCAAAAATCACATAAGCGGCGTGTACTTGTTCTTTAAACTGGAAGCGATTGGTAAAGCCCGTGTTGTCGAAAAAGAAATCACCACCGAAGTCGAAATCTTGCAGCAAGAAGTCATTGTCCACATCTCTGAAGATAGATTTGGCACCGGCCTCCAGCTTCATTTTGTCGTTGATGGGGTGATAATAGTCTATTTGTGCCAAGAAGAGGCTGTTTTGGTCTTCGTTGCCGGAGCGCTGTATGACAGGGTTGGTATAAAACACCGTGTTGTCGGCCAGATAGCCCAGCTCGTTAAAATTGCTGTTTTCGATGCCGTTTTGAGTAGTATAAGAGGTAGAAACCTTCAACTCTTGGCGGGGCTTGTCGAACTTGCGCGTGTAGTTAAGTGCAAAGTTATAGTTATTGCCTTCATTACGTTCGTCGGTATCACGGAGGAAATAGTTGAGCAGATTTCTGTTTTCGTCAGAGTTGCGATTGTTCAATACTTCGCTGCGTACTCCTTCAGAAAGCCCTGCTACCGCCTCAAAGCCAAGCGTGTGGTATTTGTTGAAGCTGTATTCTGCCCCGATGGTACCGGTATAGTTTTGGCGACGGTTATAGAAATCACGGTTTTGGTCAATGAAAGGAGTTGTACCCGCTACAAAGTTTTGGCGGTTCAGGGTAACAAGCGCCTCGCGGGCATCTTGATTGAAGTTCAAATTGCTGTACAAGTTCCATTTGCCCTTGCGCAGGTTCAGGTCGAGGCTGCCATTATAGCGGTCGTTGTTACCAATATTGGTACTTACATTGCCATTGAAGCCATCTTCCATATTCTTTTTCAAGATGATATTGATAATTCCTCCTCCGCCATCGGCATCGTACTTGGCCGAGGGGTTGGTAATTACCTCGATGCGCTCGATGGTACTGGCCGGAATGCGCTCCAATACGGCTTGGCGATTGAGCCCCGTGAGGCCCGACTGCCTGCCATTGATGAGCACAGTTACATTGCCATTGCCTCGCATACTCAGGCCGCCGTTTTCATCTACTTGTACTGCCGGAATATTGCGCAATACATCGGTAGCATTGCCTCCGGCATTCATAATGTCTTGGCTCACATTGTATTGTCGGCTGCCAAGGTCGCTTTGCATCACATCGCGTTGCTCGGTTACTTGCACCTCTTGGAGCTGCACGCCAGAGGGCTTGAGCCTTACTACGCCTAAGCGTGCAAATTTTTGCTCGCCACCGATAATGATATTTCGGACTTCATACACTTCGTAGCCCACAAACTGTATTTTGAGGCTGTAAGTACCCTCAGCTACATTGTTGAAAGTGAAGTTGCCTTCTTCATCTGTTACTACACCACCAACAGGAGTAGTTTCATTGATTTTAAAAAGCCCTATTTGGGCAAACTCTACAGGCTGACTATTGCCTGCATCTACGATTTTTCCGGCGATGCCGGAGTCGGGGGCTTGTGCCTGCAAGAGGCTTGATACACTAAAAAATGCTACCAAAAGTAGAGCGATACGCTGCATACGATTATTATTTTTCATTGGGGGGATTTGTAAAGTATTCACTTGTGTATTAATGAAAGACTGGGATTTTTGTTTTAAAAAATTTACAATAAAACGCAATCGGCTGTTTTTTAGTATAAAAGGGCACTATGATGTAATTTTTAAGACGAAAAAAGAAAGAATTTAGAAAATTGTTTATCTTTGATAGAGGTATTCTATTTGCCATTTTAAAAATGAACGAGATATGCAGCCTACGACGTTCAAAGTATATCTTATGGCCAAATTATTATTTTTTTGCCTTTTCTTTTTCAGCGCCTCACTCAGTGCCAATGTGATAGCGCCCGAAGCCCGTATCCTGACAGGCAAGCTGCACCCTTTGCTGCAAGAGCCGCAAGTGGCTGCTCCCAAAGAAGCAGGTCGCTTGGCCGCACACCTTGCCAAAGACCAAAGTCGGCGCTCAGCTCCCAAAGCTTTTCAATTTCATTGGGGAGGCTTTTTGTTGGGGCTTTTGCTTCATGTGGTAGGTTTGCTTATTGTATTGGTTTTCATACGCAGCAAAGATGCTATTTTGAGTGCTTTGATTGGTATTTTGGTCTTGATTGTACTCATCTTCATTTTTACATTGGGCTTGTTGTTCTCAGCTCTGAAAAAATAATCACTGTTACAATATGAAATCGCTAATATTCCTTCCGCCTCTCTTCAAAAGCATCTTTTGGGCGATACTCTGTGTGAGCGCAGGTGCTTGTGGCGACAAAGCACGCCCAACCCAAGAAACTGCACAAGACAGCAGCCAAAACTTTTCGATTGCTGCCGACGATTACCGCCGCGAAAGCAGCGAAGCCCAAGAAGAAGCCCCCGAACAAAGCAAAAGCAATACACCTACCGAAATGGAAGGCTATGTAGGCAAGCTCAAAGCCATATTTACTTTTAATTTACATCACGACCAAAGTTTAGAAGGCACATATTACCATCCAGCGCAGCCCCAGCAGCAATACCAACTCTCCGGTACTTGGCAAAAAGAAGGGGAACTCACTGTTTTTCAAATGCAGGAATACACCGACAAGCAGCCAAGCGCGCGCATAGAGTTGCGAGGCAATATGGCCGGAGGAGTGCTCAAAGGCACCATGTACAATACCGATGGGCGCAGATTCAAGATGTTTGTAAAAATTATCAATCCCTACAGCGAGCCTTTTTTTGCCGAAGACATAGAAGAAAGCAAGCAAGTGAACCTGCCCGCCCATATCGAAAAAGATGTCAAGAAGCGCCTCCAAAATCCACAAAATAGCCGCTTAGAGGTGTATTTTACCAATTATCAATGCTATCGCATCGAAGAGGTAGCACAAGAAGGCTGCGGCTTTTACAGTACGCATCATTATCTGCCCGATGGTACTTGGAGTGCTACTTATCGCTATGATTTGGAAGAAGATTTGATTGAAAAAATATACGCCAATGCCGAAAATGCCGGATATCCTTACGAGCGTGTAGCCTCTTGCTATCATGTGCTCACCCGCTACGAGCTACACAGCCCACAAGGACGCTGCTATGTGGTTTGCACTGCCAAAGGAGGGAAGCAGTACAGGGTATATCTTGACGAAAACGCCGCTTTCAAGCAAATGTATATGTTGCCCTGAGTGCTTTATAATACTAAATATGCCATTTTTTCATTGCAAAGAGTTGTAAATGTGAATAAAATTGGACAATTTCACAATCCTATGAAAGATGCCAACTCTAATATCTCTACGCCTCTTATGCACCCTCTCAAGCAGGAACTTCATCAGAAAATGGCCGAAAATGAAGCGCTCTTCGACTTTGTGCAGGGAGCAGCCCCGCAAGGCTTGTGCTACGAGCTGCTTCCCGGAGGTGCTCAATGGTGCAGCCCGAAGCTCTTGCATACTTTCGGCTATGAAAGCAGTACGCAAGAGGAGGAAGCTTCACATTTAAAAAAATGGATACAGCCCGAAGATTGGCAAAGTTGGAAAAAACAATTGCAAGGCCTCGATACAAATGCCACTTCTACAAGCATTCATCAACAAATCCTACGCTTTACGCACCAACAAGGCCACACGCTTCGGCTTTTGTGTAAAACCATGTGCCTTTACGATGCACAGGGGCAAGCAGAATGCTACCTACACGCCTTTACCGACGACAGCCACGAAATACATACCCGACAAGAGTTGCTCAAAACCCAAGAGCTCTTCCAACAAGCCGGAGCGATGGCCAAAGTAGGTACTTTTGATGTAGATATGCTGCACGATATACACCATTGGTCTGCCATCACGCGCGAAATTCACGAAGTAGCCGATGATTTTGCAGCCGAAATGTCCACAGCCTTGGATTTTTATAAAGAAGGCTACAGCCGCGAGCGTATCCGGCAGGCAGTACAGCTGGCCGTAGAAGAAGGGACTCCTTTTGATGAAGAAGTACAAATTATCACAGCCAAAGGCAATACGCGCTGGGTGCGTGCCATGGGGAGACCCGAAATAAGAGAAGGGGTCTGTTTGCGTATCTACGGTACTTTTCAAGATATTACTATCCAAAAAGAGAACTTTGAAAAGCTGCGCATCAGCGAGGAAATTTTCCGCAATAACTTTGAATACGCTGCCATCGGCATGGCCTTGCTCAGCCCTCAAGGCCAATGGGTAAGGGTAAATCCAAGCCTCTGCCAGATGCTGGGCTACAGCGCCGAAGAGTTGCTTCAAAAAAACTTTTGGGAGATAAGCCATCCCGCCGATTTAGAAGAAGGCTTGGAGTATTTGCAAAAGCTTGCCAAAGGCGAACATACCCACTACCAAACCGAAAAGCGCTACATACACAAAAAAGGCCATCAGGTATATGTGCTTTTGGCCGCTTCTGCCGTGCGAGATAGCCAAGGCCAAGTTCTGAATATTTTCTCGCAGGTCATGGACATTTCGGCTCTCAAAGAAGCCCGTGAATTGTTGCGCACCAAAGCTTTGCTCGAAGAAACCAGTCGTATGGCGCGTGTAGGAGGCTTTAGTAAAAATTTAGTGGCGGATACCGATGAGTGGTCGGCTGTAACGCGCGAAATCCACGAAGTACCCGACGATTTTGTGCCCGATATGCAGCAGGGCTTGGCCTTTTATAAAGAAGGAGAAAGTCGCGAAAAAATAGTTCGTCTTGTGCAAAGAGCCTTGCAAACGGGCGAGGGCTTTGATGATGAGTTCCAGATTATTACCGCCAAAGGCCGTGAATGCTGGGTGCGGGTGATGGCCAAAACAAAGTTTGAAGAAGGGCGTTGCGTGCGCCTTTATGGAACTTTCCAAGACATAGACCAACGCAAAAGAGCCGAAGAAGCCCT
>DAIQNQ010000034.1:0-3918 GCA_036788275.1 Thermonemataceae bacterium | reverse complement strand
TATTTGGACAGTATTGTGCTCAACTTCCTGACCAATGCCATCAAATATCATTCGCCTGAGCGCCGCAGCTATGTGCGCCTGTATAGCCGTGTAGAAGGAGAATATTTGGTACTTTATGTAGAAGACAATGGCTTGGGTATAGACTTAGAGCGCAATGGTAAAAAGCTTTTTGGAATGTACAAAACCTTTCACCAGCACCCCGAAGCCAAAGGGGTGGGGCTTTTTATTACCAAAAATCAAGTAGAGGCTATGGGCGGAAAAATAGAGGTAACCAGCCACCTCGGAAAAGGTACGCGCTTCAAAATCTATTTTCAGAAGGCACATTAAAGCCTGTTTTGATAAAAGCAGGCTTTCTGACAGATACTTACTTTTGAGCTTTTAGGCGGAGTATGTAGTTGCGCAATACCTCTCTATCGAGCCAAAGCAATACAGAAGTACAAATCAAGACAATCAATGCCAAAATGAAGAGCTTGCCACCATCGCCTTGTACATCAATACCCAAAAATAGCAAATGTGCTAATATGGCTCCCAGCATAATCCCGATGCCCAAGAGCGCTCCCCAAATACGCGTAGCAGGCAGCAGCAAGAGCAGCGAAGCAGCCACCTCTGCCAGTCCGGTGCCAATCCGCCCGAAAGGCTCTAAGTGCAGTGTCGAAAAAATATACACACTGTCGGAGTGTGCCGTAAATTTAAAATAAAGTGTTTGTAGCATAATAATCGCCGCCGTAAGTGCCAGCAAGTGGCTGAGATATTTCTTTTTCATAGATGTAAATAGGTGAATAAGTGAGAGAATAAAGCGTTTAGAAGGCTTATTTTACTTTTGCCCAGTATTGGTCTGCTTTTTTGTTGAGTTGGGCTTCGTCTTTGTTCCATTCCGTGAGGGTATTGGAAAAAACATTTTTATAAAATAAAAAAAGTCGCCCATTACTAATCTTGTAGTTGGTAGGCGATACCGATACTTTTTCACCTTTCAGCCCCATTGCATAAGCACACCAGCCTCCGTAAGCAGGTTCGTATTTTTCGGGGTTTTTAGTAAAGCTGTCTAAATTGTTCTGCGAAGCAAAAAAGTAAGTAATACCCTCCCAAGTGTGTTGGTATTGGGCTTTGCCCTTTTGAGGTTTGCCCGAAAAATAGCTCACGGGGTCGTAGCCTTCCAAGGCCAAGTTTTTGGAGGAGGTATTGAAGTGCTTCTGGCGAAACTGGGCTTCGGGGTGTTGGGCTGCCAATGAGCTGCACATCAAAAAGCTTCCTAAGAAGAGTAAGAGCATTTTCATATCGTACACGAGGTTTGAGTGAATAAAGATTTACTCAAAAGTAAAAGACTTTTATACAAGCGTCTGTCGTGTATCCGACATTGGGGAATAAGTCATAAGTTTGCAACGGCGCTGCGCAAGCTCATGAGTTTTAACCCGAAGAATGCAAAGAGTAAAGTAATGCAGGTTTAGGTATAATGAGCTTTTTGCGGCTTTTAAAGACAATAATTTCCTCTTGCTCAAGCTGACCGATAATCGTTACGATAGATTGTCGCGAGGCGGCCACATAATCGGCAATTTCTTGCTGTGTAAGCACCAGCTCTACTTCGATACTTCCATTGGGCTGCTCTTTGCCGTGATGGGCTACATACTTCCTGAAAAATTCCAGCACACGCTCGCGCACCGTTTTGAAAATTAAGTTGCTGTATTTTTCTTGCATCATTACAAATTTTTCGCCTATATAGCCCGAATAACGCAACATTAAATCGGGATTTTGTTGGAACAGACGGAGCAAGTGTTTGACTTCAAAAGTACAAATTTTGGCTTCATCTGTAAGCGCTTTGGCATATTGCTCTGGCGGCGAGGCATACAGGGGCGAGAAATACAAATAGCCAAAAATATCGTGGTCGGAGAGCAGCTCCGTGATAATTTCCTCGCCTTGCTCGTCTTGGTGGCAAATCTTCAGAATCCCCTCTTTCACAATATACATACGCTTGCTTTCCTCGCCGGAAAAGAAGAGGATTTCGTTTTTTCGGACTTGCTTATAATTAGAAATAATCTGCAACTGCTTAATTTCCTCGTGGCTCAAAACCTCAAAAAGCTTATGGCTTTTGAGGTACCAATAAATCATGGAAGCATCCATAAATATCTACAATGTAATGATGATGTTGAAAGCTGATAAGACCTGCATCTAAGATACAGGCTTTTGAAGATTTTTGCAAAAATATCTTATCCTACATAGATTGTAACAAAAATTGATGTTTTCCGACAAAAGTTAGCAAAGGTATAGTTTTGCTTCCTTCCCCTTTATCTTTCCCAAAAACTTCTAAACTTAGTACTCTCCAATTCAGTTATTGCATAAATGTTTTACCTCAATCGCTATAATTTACCCGCATGACCTATTCCTCGCTTTCCTCTCAAGCACTTCTCAATATTCATACTTTGGGCGAGCTCAAGGCCTCCGGCTATCAAGCCCGCTCTATCAAGGAAGAACTCCGCCAAAACCTCATCAGCAGCATTGCCCGCAAGGAGCGCGTTTTTGAGGGAATATGGGGCTACGAAGAAACCGTAATCCCCGATATCGAAAGGGCGATACTTTCTAAGCACCATATCAACCTGCTCGGCCTCCGTGGGCAAGCCAAAACGCGTATCGCTCGCCTGATGGTACAGCTCCTCGATGAGTATATTCCCGTAGTGGCAGGTGCCGAGCTCAACGACGACCCGCTCCAGCCTATTTCTTATTATGCGAAAGAGCAGGTACGCCTCCACGGCGACCAAACGCCCATCGCTTGGCTGCACCGCGACGAGCGCTACACAGAAAAGCTGGCCACACCCGATGTATCGGTGGCCGACCTTATCGGCGATGTGGACCCCATCAAGGCGGCTTCGCTCAAATTGCCTTATTCTGATGAGCGCGTGATTCACTACGGACTGATTCCACGCTCGCACCGTGGTATTTTTGTAATCAACGAATTGCCTGATTTGCAGGCGCGTATCCAAGTATCGCTTTTTAATATTTTGCAAGAAGGCGATATTCAGATTCGAGGCTTTAAGCTGCGCTTGCCTTTGGATATTCAGTTTGTGTTTACGGCCAATCCCGAAGATTATACCAACCGAGGCAGCATCGTAACGCCCCTCAAAGACCGTATAGACAGCCAGATTCTGACGCACTATCCGAAATCTATCGAAATCGGCAAGAAAATCACCCGTCAAGAGGCCAAGCTCGCCCAAGAGCAGCAAGCCCGCATCCGCCTCAACGACCTTTCCGAAAGCCTCATCGAGCAAATAGCCATAGAAGCGCGCCAAAGCGAGTACGTAGATGCCAAAAGCGGGGTGTCGGCACGCCTCACCATTGCCGCCTACGAAAACTTAGTGAGTGCCGCCGAGCGCCGCAGCTTGTTCAATGAAGAAAAAGAAACCTACGTGCGCGTGGCCGACTTTTGGGGCGTAGTACCCGCCATTACCGGAAAAATAGAGCTGGTATATGAAGGCGAGCAAGAGGGAGCGGCCAGCGTGGCGCAGCACCTGCTCAGCAAGGCCATCAGAACACAGTTTTTGCAGCTCTTTCCCGACCCTGAGAAGTCCAAAAAGCAAAAAGACAAGAATCCCTACGAGGCCATCATCCGTTGGTTTGGCGATGGCAACAGCTTAGACATCCTCAACGATGCCTCGCACAGAGATTACAAAGAGGCGCTCCTACGTGTAAAAGGCTTGGAAAATTTGGTGAAAAGCCTGCATGCAGGTGTAGAAGAAGCCCAAAAGCTCTTCTTGATGGAGTTTGCCTTGCACGGCTTGGCCGAATACTCACAGTTGAGCCGCAAAGCCCTTACCAGAGGCTTGCAGTTCAATGATATTCTTTCAGGCATGTTCTCAATGAACGACCGCCAAGACGAAGATGAGGACGATGAAGATGGCTGGGACGAGTACCGCCGCAAAAGATAAAAAA
>DAIQNQ010000033.1:17672-22580 GCA_036788275.1 Thermonemataceae bacterium | reverse complement strand
CTACCTACTCAAATACCAGTTGCGCTCGTCGTAGAGTTTTTGGAAGAGGTCGTCTTGGAGGTTTTCGATAAAGTGAATGGCCTCTCCGGTGGACTTCATCTCAGGGCCCAACTCTTTGTTTACATTCGGAAATTTATCAAAAGAAAAGACCGGCAGCTTGATGGCATAGCCCTGCTTTTGGGGCTTAAAGGCAAAATCGCGCAGCTTTTTCTCGCCCAGCATAATCTTGGTAGCGTAGTTTACATAAGGCTCTTGGTAGGCCTTGCAGATGAAGGGCACAGTGCGCGAGGCGCGCGGATTGGCCTCTATCACATATACCGTATTGTTTTTGATGGCAAACTGCACATTGAGCAGGCCGACGGTTTTGAGTGCCAAGGCGATTTTGCGGGTGTAAATCTCGATGGTTTCGATAAGCAGCGGGCTCAGCGAGAAGGGCGGCAATACAGCATTGGAGTCGCCGGAGTGGATACCTGCCGGTTCGATATGCTCCATTACACCGATAATATATACGTCTTCGCCATCGCAAAGGGCATCAGCTTCGGCTTCAATCGCCCCTTCCAAGAAGTGGTCTAAGAGAATCTGGTTGTCGGGGATTTGGTTCAAAATCTCCACTACGTGCTGTTCCAGCTCCTGCTCATTGATGACGATTTTCATACTTTGTCCACCCAATACATACGAAGGGCGCACGAGCAGCGGAAAATCAAGACTTTTGGCCAGCTCTACGGCTTGGTCGGCGGTTTCTATCACGCCAAATTTCGGATAAGGAATTTCCTGCTCTTTGAGGAGGGTCGAAAACTTGCCGCGGTCTTCGGCCAAGTCCAAAGCATCGAAAGAAGTACCCAAAATACGGATGCCGTAGCGTTGGAGCTTTTCGGCCAGCTTGAGGGCTGTTTGGCCGCCCAGCTGCACAATCACACCTTCGGGCTGCTCCAGTTGGATAATGTCGTAGATATGCTCCCAAAATACAGGCTCAAAATAAAGCTTGTCGGCGATGTCGAAGTCGGTAGAAACAGTTTCAGGATTACAATTAATCATAATCGTTTCGTAACCGCACTCTTTGGCCGCCAGCACCCCGTGTACACAAGAATAGTCGAACTCAATGCCTTGCCCGATGCGGTTGGGGCCTGAGCCCAGCACCACTACTTTTTTGCGTGTAGAAGGCAGCGATTCGTTATGATTGATGGGTTGCTGCCCCTCCGCCTGCATAGGTGCTGCCTCAAAAGTGGAATAATAATAAGGTGTAAGCGCCTCAAACTCTGCCGCGCAGGTATCTACCATTTTGTAAATACGGTTGATGCCCATTTCCTTGCGTTTTTGATGCACCTCGCTCTCTAAGCAGCGCAAGAGGTGGGCAATTTGGCGGTCGGCATATCCTTTCTTTTTGGCTTGCAGCAAGAGGTCGGCGGGGATATTGGCCAATTGATATTGTTGAATTTCTTTTTCGAGCAATACCAATTCCTCTATCTGCTGCAAAAACCACTTGTCTATTTTGGTGAGCTTCTGAATGGTTTTGAAAGAAATACCCATCTTAAAGGCATCGTAGATATGGAAAAGACGATTGCCCGAAGGATGCTCCAAGCTGTGCAATACGGCCTGCTGGTCGGTAAGCTCGCGCCCATCGGCACCCAAGCCATTTCTTTTGATTTCCAAAGACTGACAAGCCTTTTGGAGGGCTTCTTGGAAATTGCGTCCAATGCCCATTACCTCTCCCACCGACTTCATCTGCAAGCCCAAGAGACTATTCGCCCCTTTGAACTTGTCGAAGTTCCAACGGGGAATTTTCACAATCACATAGTCCAAGGCCGGTTCAAAATAGGCCGAGGTGGTTTTGGTAATTTGATTCGGCAACTCGTCGAGATTGTAGCCAATGGCCAATTTGGAGGCAATTTTGGCGATGGGATAGCCCGTGGCCTTGCTGGCCAAAGCCGAGGAGCGCGACACACGCGGATTGACCTCGATAACGATGATGTCGTCGTTTTCGGGATTTACAGAAAACTGTATGTTGCAGCCTCCGGCAAAAGCCCCGATACCGTTCATCACCTTGATAGCCAAATTGCGCATTTCCTGATATACCTTGTCGGAGAGCGTCATGGCGGGCGCTACCGTGATGGAATCGCCAGTATGAATGCCCATCGGGTCAAAATTTTCAATAGAGCAAATGATAATCACATTGCCCGCACTATCGCGCAGCAATTCCAATTCATATTCTTTCCAACCCATAATACTCTGCTCCACCAGCACCTCGTGGATGGGCGAAGCTTGGAGCCCACGGGTGAGCGCCTCGTTGAACTCTTCAGGCGTATGTACAAAGCCGCCGCCCGTGCCGCCCAAAGTATAAGAAGGGCGTATCACCAAGGGGAAGCCGATTTCTTGGGCGATTTCTTTGCCACGTAAAAAGGAGGTAGCTGTTTCGCCCTTGCAGACGTGGGCACCGATTTCCAACATTTTGAGGCGGAATTTCTCTCGGTCTTCGGTGGTTTCTATTGCGCCAATATCCACGCCTATCATTTCCACGCCATATTTTTCCCAAATACCCGCCTTGTGGCATTTCATGGCCAAATTGAGCGCCGTTTGCCCGCCCATGGTGGGGAGTACGGCATCTATCTTGTGTTTTTCGAGTATCTCGATGATAGATTTCTTCTCCAAAGGACGCAGATAGATGTGGTCGGCGGTTACGGGGTCGGTCATAATCGTGGCCGGATTGGAGTTGATAAGGATGACCTCGATACCCTCTTCGCGCAGGGAGCGGGCGGCCTGAGAGCCGGAGTAATCGAATTCGCAAGCCTGACCAATAACAATAGGACCAGAACCGATAATCAGTACGGATTTGAGATGTGTATGCTTGGGCATAATCGAGAGAGTGGGAAGGTTCAAAAAATTAGGCAAAGATAGAAAAAGAATTTTTTTTACTTTCTTTTTTGTTAATTTGCCGCAAAACATTTTCCCATGGACATTACGATACGCGCCGGAAAGGCCGAGGACGTGCCTGAGGTGCTGGCACTCATCAAAGAATTGGCACTCTATGAGCGTGCGCCCGAGGCGGTGATTGTAACCGAGGCACAGCTTTTGGCCGATGGCTTTGGTGCGCAGCCGCTTTATCATTTGTTTGTAGCCGAGTACCAAGGTCGCTTGGTAGGCATGGCGCTCAGCTACTATCGCTACTCTACTTGGAAGGGCAAGTGCCTCTACCTCGAAGACCTCTACGTGCAAGAGGCTTACAGGCGCTTGGGGCTGGGTGAGCGCTTTTTTGAGGCCTTGCTGCAAAAAGCCCGTACCGAAGCTTGCCAAAGGCTTTGCTGGCAGGTATTGGATTGGAATACGCCCGCCATCGAATTTTACAAAAAATTGGGCGCTACGCTTGATGCCGAATGGGTAAATGGCTACCTCGAAGTTTGAGTTTTACTTGTAATAAAAAGCCAAAAGCTGCTACTAAGCTTGCAAATATTTGCATATCTATTCATCCTAATCATCTTCTACTATGAACTTAGAAAATCAATCTTTAGAACCCTCTACCACCAGCGTAGGCCTTCGCTACGGCCTCATAGGCGGCATTGTAATCGGTGCTATCAGCATTGTATTGGTAATGTTTGAACTGGAAAACTCCGGCGCGAGTTGGCTCTCGTTGCCTGTAAGCCTCCTCATGTTGGTCTTGGCAATGCAAAACTACAAGCAAGCCTGCGGCGGCTACATGACCCTCGGCAAGGGAATGGGTGTGGGCGTGGCTGCTTCAGGGGTATCGAGCCTTATCTCTTCTTTAATTTCTATTTTTTATACTCAAATCATAGACCCCGAGGCTGTTACAAGACAACTGGAGCGTGCACGCGAAAAAATGGAAGCCCAAGGCATGAGCGACGAGATAATTTCGCAAAGTATGGAAATGGCACAAAACTTCTCGCGCCCGGCCATCGCCTTGCCTTTGGCAGTGGTATTTGGGATATTCTTTGGTGCCATCCTTTCGCTTATCGTAGCGGCTATTCTACAAAAGAAAAGAAATGAATTTGAATAAAGCTGAAAACTTCACAACTTTGTCGGAATATCTATATTCCGACAAAGTTTATGTCTTTTGCATCTTTAGACCTCTCCTTGGTCATTCCCTTATATAATGAAGAAGAATCTCTGCCCGAACTGCACGACTGGATTGTGCGTGTGGTAGAAGCAGAGGGCTATCGCTACGAGATTGTATTTGTAGATGATGGCAGCCGCGACAATTCTTGGCAGGTGATTCAGGGCTTGGCCGCACGCAATGCCTGTGTGCGGGGCATTCGATTTAGTCGCAACTACGGCAAGTCGGCAGCCCTGCAAAAAGGCTTTCAGGCAGCACAAGGCGAGGTAGTCATTACCTTAGATGCCGACCTGCAAGATGACCCCGAGGAGATTCCGGCGCTCTGTCGTATGATTCGCGAAGAAGGCTTCGACATGGTGTCGGGCTGGAAATTTAAGCGCTACGACCCGCTCTCCAAAACCATTCCTACCAAGCTTTTCAATGCCATTACAAGGCTGTTTTCGGGCATCAAGCTCCACGATTTCAACTGTGGTCTGAAAGCCTACCGCCGCAATGTGGTAAAAAGCATCGAAGTATATGGCGAAATGCACCGCTACATTCCGCTGCTCTCGAAGTGGGCGGGCTTTAGGCGCATCGGCGAGAAAAAAGTACAGCACCACGCCCGCAAATACGGGCATACCAAGTTTGGCTTAGAGCGCTTCTTGCATGGCTTCTTAGACTTGCTTTCCATTTCTTTTGTTACGCGTTTCAAGCGCCGCCCCATGCACTTTTTTGGGAGCTGGGGCGTGCTTTCCTTTTTGGTGGGCCTGCTGATTACGGTCTATCTTGTTATCAAAAAGGTGCAACAATTGGCCTATCACATGCCCGTGCGCGAAATCAGCGAACAGCCGCTTTTTTACTTGGCT
>DAIQNQ010000033.1:15498-17572 GCA_036788275.1 Thermonemataceae bacterium | reverse complement strand
AAATTTTCATAACCCTCTTCGCTGCGGGCTTGGTCGGGCGCATCTTGCCATACATCTTCGGGCAAATTGGGGTGGTATTCCTCCAAAAGGCTGCCGGGTACGAAGGGCGCTAAATAGCAACGACGGCTGCGTAGGGCAGTTTTTTGCCAGCGCAAGGCCGCTACCTCGTCTTGATAATGAATGGTGGCCGTACTTTGCACACGGGCTTGTACCTTGCGGGGGGCATCGTAGAAGAGCCACGACACCCGATTGTCTTGCTGAATGGCCTGTACCTTTTCGGAGCGATAATCGGTATGAAAGTAGAGCGTGTAAGCAGGCCAATCCACCTGCCGCAAAATAACGGTGCGCACCTGTGCGCCTTCCGGGCCGATAGTGGCTACTGTGGGCGAGTGAAAAGGCTCTTGGCGCTTGTGGCTTGCTTTGATCCAAGCGCGCCATATATCCTCGAATATCTCCTCCAAAGAGAGTTTCAATGTAGTATTTTCCATAGTTAGGATAAGCGCTTTGCAGGTCAAAATGTTTGGCAAGGGGACGACTTTATAACGGGGAATATCGAAAAATTAAATTAGATTTTTCTTGTTTGGGATTTTGATTAACTATATATTTGGAAGAAATACATTATTTCAAGTTTAATCTAAAAGTACGTAGTTCGCTTGAGTAGTCTTCCCTATCCTTGTCTCCCTTCATTAAAAAAATCATCCGTTCCATTTTAACACATTAGAGTTTTGAAGAAAATTACCTTCGACAACTCCGACAACGATTTTACCAAAACGTTGAGGAGCCGTGTGAAAGAGTATTTCACACAAAACAACCTCCAGCCTACCGCCAACGGCTATATGAGGTTCAAGACGATCTTTATTCTGTCGGTATATTTTGCTTGCTACGGTTTGGCAGTATTCGGCAACTTCTCTACGCCTGTCGTATTGGGGCTTTGTGTGATGCTGGGCGTAAGTGCAGCAGCCATTGGCTTCAATGTGATGCACGATGCTGCGCATGGCAGCTACAGCAAAAACGGCACTATCAACCGTCTTTTGGGCTATTCTATGGATTTATTGGGGGCAAGTGTGATGATTTGGAAGACTAAGCACAACTTGGTACACCACACCTATACCAATGTACCCGAAATGGATGCTGACATTGCTCAAGTAAGTGTAATTCGTTTGGAGCCTTCGGTAGAAGTGCGTTGGTTTCATCGCTTTCAGCACATTTATAGCTTTGCTTTGTACAGTATGCTAAGTTTGATATGGGTTTTTTATACCGACTTCGACAAGCTTGCCAAAAAGCGTATCGGTGGCTATCCTTTGCCACGCCCTAAGAGGCAAGAAGTGATTACGATGTTTGCCTTGAAAGTATTTCATATTTTCTATACTTTGGTACTGCCCAGCTTTTTTTACAGCTTTTGGTCGGTATTGGGCTGCTACGTCTTTGCGCACTTGGTATTAGGGTTGATACTCTCCATCGTATTCCAATTGGCACATATCTACGAAGGTACCAATTACCCCACGCCCAATCCTGAAACTCTACAGATTGAAAATGAGTGGTACAAGCACCAAGTAGAAACTACAGCCAATTTTGCACCCAAAAGCCGCTTGTTGAATTTTTATGTGGGTGGCCTGAACTTCCAAGTAGAGCATCACCTCTTCCCCAATATCTGCCACGTGCATTACCCTCAAATCAATAAAATCGTGAAGGAAACTTGTGAGGAGTTTGGCGTAGGCTACAAAGAATATAAAACTTTCTTCTCGGCGCTCAAATCGCACTATCGCCAGCTCAAAATCATGGGCAAGCCCGAAATGCAAGCCGTACAAGCTTAGTAAAATTGCCAAATAACTTTTCCAAAGCCCGTCAGACTGTCAAAGTCTGGCGGGCTTATTTTTTGGTTATCAAAATTTTATGAGTGCAAGAAAAGGCATTTTTGCAAGTCTCTTTTTTGTGTTCTGTCTCAAGCCTTTCTGTATATCAAAAGCGATTTGCTATATTTGCAAGCTGTTTCAATGATTAAGCATTCATATCTACCGTGGGAGAATTACTTGCTAAGTACGGAATCGTGTTTTTTTGGGGAATGACCAAGTTT
>DAIQNQ010000033.1:0-15398 GCA_036788275.1 Thermonemataceae bacterium | reverse complement strand
GGGAGAATTACTTGCTAAGTACGGAATCGTGTTTTTTTGGGGAATGACCAAGTTTCTTTTCGGCCCTACTACCGCTTATGCGCTACAACTCCACTGGCTGGAAAGCAGCTTGCTCACGAGCGCCGGCATGATGACCAGCATCATGCTGATTTCTTTTGTGGGCAACCAAATAAAAAGCTGGTACTTAAAAAGAAGAAAGCAAAAAAATAAAACAATTCGTATCTTTACCCGAAGGAATCGCCTTATCGTACAGATATGGCAACGTTCAGGCGTATATGGCATTGCTTTCCTTACCCCCATACTCTTTAGCCCTATTGTAGGGGCTATACTGGCGGTAAGTCTGGAGCGAAACATACGAAAAATCTGGTTTTCGATGTTCTTGGCCTCACTGTTTTGGGCTTTCTTACTTTCTTTGGGCATTACTTATTTTGGCGACAGCCTGCGCCAATACTTGTAGCAAGGCAATTCATTTTCTGCTCTTAAATTTATATGGCACATATTCGTATCGGAGAATATACTTATGCCGTCAGAGACCTCCCCTACCTTACCGCTCCCGCAGGAATCGGCCTCGATGAGCAGCACGCTTGGGATTTTTGCCAAAGCTGGCTGGGAGGCAGAAGCTATTTTACCTTCAAAACCTCCGGCTCTACAGGGCAGCCCAAACATATACACCTGAGTAGAGAGCAAATGCGCATCAGTGCCCAAAATACTGCCGAAGCTTTGCAGCTCCAAGCAGGCCAAGAAGCCTTGGTATGTATTCCTACGCAGTATATTGGCGGTGCCATGATGCTGGTGAGGAGCTTAGAGATAGGCCTCAATGCTACGATTATTGCTCCCACGGCCAACCCTTTGGCCAAACTGCAAAAGGCTTCTCATCTGGTAGCCATGGTGCCCATGCAGCTCCAGCAAGCCCTTGCCCAAAGTCCTGAGAAAAAGAGTTTGTTGGAGCAATTTGGCTGTATCTTGCTGGGCGGAGCTCCTATTTCCCCTGCGCTGATGGCAGAAATTAGGCTTTTGCACGTACCCGTGTATCATACTTACGGCATGACAGAAACCGTATCGCATATCGCCCTCCAAAGGCTCAATGGCCCTGAAGCCCAAACAAGCCTCCAAACGATTCATCCCTCTGTAAAAATCAGCCAAGATGCGCGTGGCTGCTTGGTGATACAAGCGCCTGTTACCCACGAGCAGGCTGTAATTACCAACGACTTGGTGGAGATAATAGATGCACACCACTTCGTAGTGATAGGACGTATAGACAATGTAGTGAACAGTGGCGGACTCAAAATACAACTTGAAGAATTAGACCGCCAGATTCAAGAGATATTTTCTGAAAAGCAAATCATAGCACGCTGCTATACGGTGGGCATACCTGATGAGCTACTCGGCCAAAAAATTATCTTGATGATAGAAGACAGCCCACTAGAGCAAGGCCGGCAAGAAGCCCTTTTAAAGCTGCTCGAAGAGCGACTGCCCAAGTACCACGCCCCCAAAGCCCTGGTATTTCAGCCTACTTTTCAAGAAACAGACAGCGGAAAAGTAAAGAGAATATTCTTTTAGCAGATTCTTCTTATTTATATTATATTACGACATCTAACAAAAACTCCTATTAAGATGCTTACCCAATTTCAAGAACAAAAAATTACCCGCATGTTTCGCTTCTACGATGCCACCGAAAATAGCATGATTGAAGCCGACGACATGGACGCTATCGGCGAGCGCTTCTGCGAGGAATTTGGCTGGAAGCGCGGCGATGAGCAAGACAAAAAATTTCGTGCTACCTTCCGACAAGTGTGGAGAAGGCTGTTGCTGCGCTTCGACGAAAACCAAGATGAGCAAGTAAGTCTTGGGGAGTTTCTTACGGCTTACAAGCACCACCTCAGCAGCGAAGCCTCTTATCAAGAACACGTAAAGCCTTTTATAGAAAATATATTCAATATTATAGATACTGATAAAGATGGGCAGTGGTCGAAGCAGTGCTTCATCAAGTTTTATAAAGGATTTCGCAATACAGAAAGCGAGGCCGAGGTGGCCTTTCAGGCCTTAGACAGCAACGGCGATGGGGTACTCTCGCGAGAGGAAATTTACCAGCACTTCTACGATTTTCATTTTGGGCAAAATACTGACAGCCCCAGCCGCTTGTTTTTTGGTGCGCTCTGAGGCGAATGTCGAGGAGAATTTGTAAGCGGCCTGATTTATCACTAACTTGCGGCTACATTTTTTACAGCTTCTTTTTTATTAACCTTCCGAAAAACATACAATCAGCAACATGAAAACCGTAACACTTATTCCCGGCGATGGTATCGGCTTAGAAATTGTCGAGCCCGTAAAAGCGATTTTTGCAGCAGCAAAAGCCCCGATTCAATGGGAAATAGAACAGGCCGGAGAAATTGCCCTCAAAGAGCAAGGGGAGCTGATGCCTGCCTCGCTGCTTACGTCTATCAGCCGCAACCGTGTTGCCCTCAAAGGGCCTATCGGTACGCCCTTAGGCGGTGGCTTTAAGAGTATCAATGTAAGCTTGCGCCAAAAGTTTGACCTCTACCAAAACCTACGCCCTTGTAAAAGCACCGATGGCATCAATACAAAGTTTGAAAATGTGGATTTGGTGCTCTTCCGCGAAAATACCGAAGGCCTCTACTCCGGCTTGAGCTTCTACGACGAGCGATTGGACATCGTGGACAGCATCAGCCGAATCTCTATGAAGGGCTGCCTGCGTATCGTAAGAGCTGCCTTTGAATATGCCCACAAAAACAATCGCAAGCGTGTAACAGTTGTACACAAAGCCAATATCTTGAAGCGCTCGGGAGGCATGATGCTCGAAGCAGCCAAGGTAGCCGCCCAAGATTTTCCAAATATCGAATGGAATGACCGCATCATAGACAACATGTGTATGCAGCTGGTAACACGCCCTGAGCAATTTGATGTAATCGTAACCTCCAACCTCTTTGGCGATATTCTCTCCGACCTTTGTGCCGGACTGGTAGGCGGCTTGGGCGTAGTAGCAGGTGCCAACATCGGGCACGAGTGCGCCATCTTCGAGGCGGTACACGGTACAGCTCCTGATATTGCGGGCAAAGGTATTGCCAACCCTACGGCCATTTTGCGTTCGGCTGTGTTGATGCTCGAATATCTGGAAGAAAGAGCAGTGGCCGAAAAAATCACCCGTGCCATTGATGCCACTTTGGCCATTCCACAAGAAAGAACCGGCGATTTGGGCGGCCAAGCCAACACAATGGCTTTTACCGAAAATGTAATCAAACGATTATAGCTTTGAATAGTTATCAATAATATCTCAAAAATAAATTTCTTGTATATGAAACAGTTTCTTGTTGTACTCTCCTTGCTTGCCTCCCTGAGTGCTTGCAGTTCTAAAAGCGAACAAAATACAAAGGTGGAATCTTCAGACAATGCGCTCAACAGCACTTCTGTAAGCCAAACCACACCTGAGGCAGACAACAGCAGTCTGGCCAAAATAGAAATCGCTGAGACCGTCCACGACTTTGGCCAAGTAAAAGAAGGTGCTGTGGTAGAGCATACTTTCCTCGTAAAAAATACCGGAGCAGCACCACTCATTATCAAAGAAACACGTGCTTCTTGTGGCTGTACCGTACCCGAAAAGCCGGAGCAACCTATTGCACCGGGAGCTACGGGCGAAATCAAAGTGAAATTTAATACCGCAGGCAAGCCGGGCGCGCAGTCGAAGGTAGTTACGATTGTGGCCAATACCTCACCCGAAATCTCTGAAGTAACCCTCCGAGGCTTTGTAGAAGGTGATGATTTAAAAAATCTGAACGGCCCGGTAAAACAGTAAGTAATTTTTACAAGTATCTATCCTATCTCTATTTTTAAACGTATGTCTTACACAGTTCTTCTCCAAGCCTCATCGGGCGGCGGTATGTACTCTCAAATTATATTTTTTGCGGGCTTGCTCTTGGTTTTTTACTTTTTTATGATTCGTCCGCAGCAAAAACGACAAAAAGAGCAGAAAAACTTCCGTGAGGCTATCAAAAAAGGCGATATGATTGTAACTATCGGCGGGCTGCACGGCAAAATTGTAGCCATGAGCAATGATACCATTACCCTCGAAGCCGACAAAGGCGTAAAGCTTATCTTCGAGAAAACAGCTATCTCTTTGGAAGCTACCAAAAAATATGGTGGCGAAAATGCCAAAATAAAAGAGCTGTCGGAGGCATAATCTCCTATAATACATCAAATTCTACAAAAAACAGAAGAGTGCTCCGGTACTCTTCTGTTTTTTGTGAATTAGGCATTTGTAAGCCAATAGTATTTTTTGTAATTTGAAGCCTTTGGTTTATCCACTTAAAGCAATATTACAGAAGTGATTTTACTGAGAAACTTATGGTCTTGGTTGTCGGAATCTTTCCGCAGTATTTTTCGAGGCGATGTACGTGCCATTCTGATATGTATAGGTGCTTCTACTGTCATCTGGTTTCTCAATGCGATGAGTCTTGAGCAAGAAGCTTTTATCTCTTATCCTATCGCCTTTGAAGACGAGAACAATGCACCTATCCCACAGCAAGACAGCCTTCGGCAGCTCCGCGTTAAGGTACAGGGCAAGGGTTGGAATATCCTCCGCGAGCTCAACGACAGCAAGCAGAAGCAAATTCGCCACCGCATCAATCGCCAAAATAATGCGAAATTCGTACTGGCAAGTGCCATGCGTAGCAACCTCAGTACGGAAGTTTCCAGCACGCTCAAAGTGTTAGAAATACAAACAGATACCTTCTTCGTAGATTATGAAGAGCAGACTTCCAAAAGAGTAAAATTAGTAATCAATCAAGAAAAAATAAGCCTCAACAGCAGTTTTCAGATTACCTCAGAACCACAAATCAATCCCCAATACATTGTGGTAGTAGGTAGCTTCGAGCGCATACGCAAAGTACCCGACTCACTCAGCTTGCCCGTTATTGAGCGAAATATTGCCAAAAATTACCGCAAGGAATTGGACATCAGCATACTCTTCGATAGCTCCCTGGCCGTCATTCCCCCACAGGTGGAAGTGCTGTTCAAGGTAGAGCGCTTTGTTACCAAAGTAATCACCGTTCCTATCGAAAAGCTCAACTTCAATCCCAAGCAAGAGCTTTCTGCCAACGAAGCAGAGATTGCTTACAGCTGCCGTGCCGCCGACCAAGCGAGCATCAAAGCCGAAGACTTTAAAGTTTTTGCCGATGCTGCCAAAATAGTACCTGAAGACTCCACCATCACGCTCATCATAGAGCGTATGCCCAACAAAGTGCGTGATGTAAAAGTAAATAACGCTACCTTAAAAATCGTGTTTCGTGAGTAAAATCTTGCAAATAGGAATTACCGGAGGAATTGGCACAGGCAAAAGCTTGGTTTGTAGGATATTTGCCCAGCTCGGCATCCCTATTTACGATGCCGACAGCCGCGCCAAATGGCTCATGAATCACGACCCAATACTCAAAGAAGCCATCAAGGAGCAATTTGGCCAAGAAGCTTATTCCGAAGCAGGTGTGCTTAACAGAGTTTATCTGGCTGGTATCGTGTTTGGCCAACAAGAGAAAATCGAAGCGCTTAACCAACTTGTACATCCTGCCGTGGCCAAGAACTACGCCCAATGGGCACAAATGCAGCAAGCTCCTTACCTACTCAAAGAAGCTGCCTTGATGATAGAAAGTGGTTCTTATCGCAGCCTCGACCAGCTGATTGTAGTCAGTGCTCCTTTGGATTTGCGTATAGCGCGCATCCGCCGACGCGACCCCCAGCGCTCTGAAGAAGAAATCCGTGGGATTATCAGCAAGCAAATGCCCGAAGAAGAAAAGCTGTCTTATGCACAAGTAGTGCTGCCCAACGACGAAAAGCAAGCCTTGCTTCCTCAGGTTTTGCGCTGCCACGAGCATTGGCGACAGGGTTTGTTATTTTAATGTATCCAAAATACATCTAAGAACGTATTGCATATATTTGCAAGAAAATTTATACTTGTAATGCAAAGAAGATTTTTTAGAAATGCTTTTTTTTATTAAAAAATCCTTATATTGTGTTGCTTTTTTCAAAGATTTGTAAGAAAAATAGTTTTGTAGTGGTTTTGGAAAGGTATAGCTCTTTGGGTTATACCTTTTTTGTTTGGGCAGAAAAATGCCGAAGTACAACAAGCATACTTCGGCAAAAAGGCATTTTCTATTATTGAGAATACTACAAATCCGAGTAATCAAAACCATTCATATACTGTGTAGTAAAGTTGCCTGATTTGAAGTTCGGGTCGTCCATCAGCTTAATCAGCAAAGGGACGGTAGTTTTTACACCCTCTATCACAAACTCCTGCAAGGCGCGCTTCATACGTACAATTACCTCCTCGCGCGACTGCCCCGTTACAATCAGCTTAGCAATCATCGAATCGTAGTTAGATGGAATGGTGTAGCCTGCGTACACGTGCGTATCTACACGCACGCCTATCCCTCCCGGAATATGCAGGTTATTGATTTTACCCGGGCTGGGGCGGAAGTCTTTGGAAGGGTCTTCGGCATTGATACGGCACTCCATGGCATACGCCTGTGGAATATAGTTTTCTCCGGTAATGGCCTCGCCCATGGCTACTTTTATTTGCTCCTTTATCAAATCCCAGCCCGTAACTGACTCCGTAACAGGATGCTCTACTTGGATACGGGTGTTCATCTCCATAAAGTAGAAATCATTGTTTTTGTCCACCAAAAACTCTATGGTACCGGCTCCTTCGTAGTTGATAGCCTTGGCCGCTTTTACGGCAGCATTGCCCATGGCTTCGCGGAGCGCATCGGTGATAATCGGTGAGGGAGATTCTTCCACAAGCTTTTGATTACGGCGCTGTATGGAGCAATCCCTTTCGGATAGGTGGCATACATTGCCATATTGGTCGCCAAACACTTGTATTTCTACGTGGCGTGGGGCTTCCACAAATTTTTCCATATACAGTCCGTCATTGCCAAAGGCAGCTCCTGCTTCTTGTTTGGCGCTGTGCCAAGCCTTGTCAAACTCTTCCTCAGCGAAAATAATGCGCATGCCTCTTCCTCCTCCTCCTGCGGTGGCTTTGATAATGACAGGATATTTAATCTCTTTGGCGTACTTCTTGGCTTGTTCCAAAGATTCTAAAAGCCCTTCAGAACCCGGAATCACAGGTACACCTGCCAGCTTCATAGTTTCTTTGGCAGTGGACTTATCGCCCATTTTTTCTATTTGCTCGGGGCTCGCTCCTATAAATTTGATGCCGTGCTCGGCACAGGTACGAGAAAACTTCGCATTTTCAGAAAGGAAGCCATAGCCCGGGTGGATGGCATCGGCATTGGTGATTTCGGCGGCGGCAATGATATTGGCAATACTCAAATATGACAAATTACTTGGTGCAGGACCGATACACACAGCCTCGTCGGCAAAGCGTACGTGCAGACTTTCTTTGTCGGCGGTAGAATATACAGCCACTGTTTTGATGCCCATTTCGCGGCAAGTGCGGATAATGCGAAGCGCTATTTCGCCACGATTCGCAATAAGAATTTTACGGATAGGCTTTATCACAATACTTTGCTCCGGCTTGTTCGAGGTCTTGGTTTTATTTTTGGCCATTTCAGAATGGTATTTTGGTCTTGATGCTTCAGAGCTACCTTCTTTCATACCAATCAACTTGTTTGGGGCAAGCCGATTGTATCAGAAGGTCAATCTGTTACAGAATGTCAGTAAGTTTTTATGAAAATAAGAAAGGTCTTATAAGCATTCAGACCTTCAGAAAGTATCTGAAGGTCTGAATATTACCTTCTTTAGAGAGGCTCTACCAAAAATAGCGGTTGGTCGTATTCTACGGGAGAAGAGTTTTCTACCAATACTTTTACGATACGTCCGGCTACCTCCGACTCTATCTCATTAAAAAGCTTCATGGCTTCGATAATACATACCGGTTGGCCTACCTTTATTTCGTCGCCAATATTGGCAAAGCTTGGGGAGTTGGGGTCGGGAGCACGGTAGAAAGTCCCTATCATTGGCGACTTTATCGTAAGATAATTGCTTGCGGCAGGTTTGGCTTCCTGGCTTATGGCAGGCTTCACTTCTTGCTGAGGGGCTTGCTCCACAGGTGCAAACGCCTGCTGGGCGACTTGCTGATACACTTGAGGCTGGGAGCTTTCTACGAGCAGTTTGCCGGAAGAGGAGCGTTTTACGCTGATTTTAAACTCATCAGTTTCGATATTCACTTCGTCTAAGGGCGACTGAGCGATAAAATCTATCAGCTCAATAATTTCTTTTGCTTTCATCGAATAAGTTTTTTAATTGCCAAATGATATATTCTTAAAATCTACTAAACCAGCGTATTATACTGTATCATAAGCCCATACCAAATATACAGCACCCCAAGTGAAGCCACCTCCAAATGCTGCCAACACTACTTTATCGCCTTTGCGGAGCTGCCTTTCATAGTCGCGCAAGCAAAGGGGAATGGTGGCATTGGTAGTATTTCCGTACTTCTGAATTGTAAGCATTACACGCTCTTCGGGCAAGCCCATTCTTTGAGCAGTAGCATCTATGATGCGCTTGTTGGCTTGGTGTGGTACCAGCCATTGTATGTCTTCACCGGTGAGTTGGTTGCGTTGTAAGATTTCGTAAGCGGTATCGGCCATATTCTGCACTGCGTACTTAAATACAACAGAACCTTCTTGATACACGTAATGCTCACGATTTTGCACAGTTTCTAAAGAGGGTGGGCGGCGACTTCCTCCGGCTTTTTGGTGCAAATGCACCCAGCCACCACCATCAGACTGCATTTTGGAATCTTGGATACCCAAGCTTTCTTCTTTACTTGGCTCTAAAAGTACAGCACCGGCGCCATCGCCAAAGATGATACAAGTCGCACGGTCGGTATAATCAATAATGGAAGACATCTTGTCGGCACCCACCACGATTACTTTTTTGTATTTTCCGTTTTCGATAAACTGCGATGCAGTAATTAAGGAATATAGAAATCCTGAGCAAGCCGCCTGTACATCGTAGCTGAAGGCATTTTTGATGCCCGCCTCATGAGAAATGATATTGGCCGTAGCCGGAAACACCATATCGGGAGTGGTAGTAGCACAAATGAGCAGTTCTATTTCTTCGGGAGCAGTATTTGTTTTAGCAAGCAGTTCTTTCACTGCCTTTACTGCCATATACGAAGTACCCAAGCCTTCTCCCTTGAGTATGTGCCTTTCTTGAATACCTGTACGGCTCAAAATCCACTCGTCGGTAGTATCTACCATTTTTTCGAGGTCTTTGTTGGTCAGCACGTCGTCTGGCACATAAGCAGCTACTCCGGTAATGGCGGCTTTTATTTTTGTCATTTGATCATTAAGTTGTTGGTGGGGCTTGCGGTTGCTAACTGCTCACACTGCTGGTACTGAGTCCTTGCTTGAGCTTGTTGGTCAAGTTAGAACTTACCATTTTCTGAGCAATCACAACCATATTTTTTACTGCCTTGGCGCTGGAGATTCCGTGGCCAATCACCACGTTTCCGTTGATGCCGAGTATAGGGCTGCCACCAATGGCCTCGTAGTTGAGTTGGTCAAAGAAGGGGTCTTGTATATTGCGATGGCTGGCGATGTCATAAATAGACTCTGCCATTTTGAGGATTACGTTTCCGATAAAGCCATCGCATACAACCACGTCTGCCATATTAAAAAATAAATCGCGCCCTTCAATATTGCCTATAAAATTGATGTGAGGATTGGCTTTGAGGAGTTGGTGGGCAGCCTGCGCGTGCAAATTACCTTTTTTCTCTTCTTCACCCAAGTTCATCAAAGCAACACGCGGATTGGCTATTTCAAGTACATTTTTGGCATATATATGCCCCAACTGCCCAAACTGGCTGAGTACCTCCGGCTTACAGTCTGTATTGGCACCCACATCAAGCAAAAGTCCTACTGTGCCGTCTGTTTTGGGTACATGACTGATGAGCGCAGGACGCAAAATCCCTTCGATAGGCTTCATGCTGAACATAGCGCCTACGTGCATAGCGCCCGTGTTACCGGCACCGCAGAAGGCATCTACCTTTCCCTCTTTGAGGAGATAGTAGCCTACGGCAATACTGGAATTGGGCTTTTGCGACAGAGCTTTGGTAGGATGCTCGCCCATTTCTATGATTTCGTCGGCATGCACAATTTCGATTTTCTCGTTGCTTTCACCGCTTTCATCAATGAGTTTCTGAATTACTTCTTTGATACCCACCAATACCAGCTTGAAATCTTCGGAAAGTTCTTTTGCAGCCAACAGAGCACCCTCGACAATTGCTTCTGGGGCAAAGTCGCCACCCATGGCATCTAATGCAATTCTCATAAAACTATGTTAAAAAGTTCTTGTCAAACCAAAAAGAAATGGGCGATAGCTATACAGTGTGCCAAGGCTTAGTCAGCAATGGGCTGATAGTTTTCAATAAAGATTTGGCCTTTGTAGTACAGATTGCCATCTACTATATAGGCTCTGTGGTAAAGGTGCGCTTCATTGGTAACAGGGCAAACAGCGATTTGCTTAGGAGATATCTTGTAATGCGTTCTGCGCTTATCTCTTCTGGTTTTCGATACCTTACGTTTAGGATGTGCCATTTTATCTTACTGATTTTTAGAATTTGATAATTAAAACTATGGATTTTTGAATGAACTATGCTTTTTACTTCTTCAAACTTTTCAGCTTTTCCCAGCGCGGGTCTATTTGTTCTTTTTGCGCTTCGGTATCTTCTGAAGAATAAATAAACTTTTCTTTACTTTCCGGTGCATTTTGCAGGCTCGGATGCAGCTTCTTCATTGGTACTTGCAGGGCAATCAGCTCGTAGATGTAAGGCGCCAAGTTAATCTTGTCTATGCCTCTCGGTATTACCCGCATCTCATCGCTCAGCTCCTCTTCTTGTTCTCCAAACTGCAATATTTGCAAGCCTTTTACTTTGAAAGGATGCTCGAAACTTTCCAAGCTCCTATCGCAAACAAGCTGCAAAAAACCCTCTATATGGAAGTTGAGTCGTATCATTACTTCCGACTTTTCTAAGCGTACTTTGGCTTTGAAACGCGCCTGCTCTATGAGCGCTTGCTCAAAACAAGCAAAGAAAGCATCTCCATCTTCATAAGCATAGTCATATACTTTATTTTTGAGGCTATGCACCAACACGTCATATTGCACCAAAGCTTTCACAGGTTCTTTTATACAAGTAAGTCGCAAATTTAAGCAGATAATTTTGAATAAAAAAACTCCTCATAAAATTTTAATCGCTATCTTTCCTCTCATATTCCAAAACTTTTCTTCCGTGCACTTTTTTTCTGTAATTATCCCGGTATATAATCGCCCCGAGGAAGTAGCAGAGCTTCTCAAAAGCCTTGAACTGCAAGCTTATCGCCACTTTGAGATTCTGATTGTAGAAGACGGCTCTGAGCTGTCAGCCGAAGCGGTGGTAGCATCTTTTGCCGAGCGATTGCCCATTGCTTACTACCAAAAACCTAACTCGGGGCCGGGAGATAGCCGCAACTTCGGCGCGCAGCGGGCTAAAGGCGATTTTTTTATCTTTCTCGATTCCGACTGCCTCGTGCCCGAAGGATATTTCGAGGCGCTCAACAGCTATCTGGAGCAGCATCCTGATACCGAAGCTTTTGGTGGCCCTGACCGTGCCCACGAAAATTTTACTGATATTCAGAAGGCCATCAATTATGCCATGACTTCGCGCCTTACCACCGGGGGCATCCGTGGCAGCAAGCATTACCAATCGGCAAAATTTCATCCGCGCAGCTTCAATATGGGGCTGTCGAGGACAGTATTTGAGCATACCCAAGGCTTTGGCAAAATGCGCTTCGGCGAAGATATAGACCTGAGCCTGCGCATCCAAGCGGGGGGCTTTGCTACGGCCTTGATTCCCGATGCCTTTGTGTATCATAAGCGACGGACAGATTTCAGAAAGTTTTTCAAGCAAATCTACAACTCAGGCATTGCCCGCATCAACCTCTACAAGCTGCATCCCACATCACTCAAGGCGATTCATTTTTTGCCTTTTATGTTTGTTGTGTCTTTTATCTTTTGGTTCTTGGCAGGCTTGCTACTGCAAGCGCCTTGGTGGTGGCTGGCGGTGCCGCTGGGAGCATCAGTCGTTTTTTTTGATGCCCTGCTCTTCTATCGCTATACGCCCAAGGTAGCGGCCTTATCAGTGCTTGCTACTGTGGTACAGCTGGGGGCTTATGGCTTGGGCTTTGGGCAGGCGCTCTGGCGGCGCGTGCTTCTCCAAAAAGCTTCTTTTCAAGCTTTTGAGAAAAATTTTTACAAATAAAAAAACGTAGCAGCTGCATTTTTTGAGTGATGCAATTGCTACGCTTTTTCAACCACAAAGCTGCTTAGAGCTTGATACCCATTTTTTTGAGTTGGGCTTTGGTAAAGTTTTTCAGCTTTTCCTTCACGGTAGTCCCTACTTTTTTGCCGAGGCTGTCGGTAGGCTTGGCCTTGAATACGGTATCGTGGTAGGCCACCGCATCATCGCGCAGCTGGGTATAAAAATAAGAATAAATAGACTTGCGTGTTACGCCTTCGGGCACGGTGATTTTGGAATAGCCGTGGTAAGAGATTTCGTTGGTTTCAAAAATCACACAACGATTGAAAATAGGTGCTACTTTTTTGATACAGGCGCTCATATCGGCATTCCACATTTCCAAGTCGCCCCCATAGCTTGCCTGCCAGTCTTTATTCATATAAATCAGCAGATTGAGGCGGCGGTGTACGTTTTTCTCTACGTGGATATTAAAGTCTATGTGGATGTCCAAAAAGCTGCCATTGTTGCCCTCGTGGAGGCCTGCTCCCAGCTGGTCGTCGGTAATGAATACGTCTTCGATGCCTGTAATGGCCGATACCCATTGGGCTACTTCCGGCGACATCAGCACCTTGCGCAGGTCGGAGAAAGCACTGTGAAAATCCTGAAAATTAGCACCTTCGGCTTTGTGCTCATTGAGCCCCTTGTACTTTCGTTGGAGCACTTCGGTAGCAGGAAAATTTTGATAGAGCATTTCGGCAAAGTCTGCTTGCAAGAAATTATCTACCACGATATGCTTATAGGGCTGTGCCTCTTGGAACTCGCGGTGCAAGGCTTCGGTGCGCTCAGGCGTAAAAATATCGCTTTGTAGGTAGGACTGACTGGTGAAATTCATAGTTTGAGAGAGTTTCTACTGAATTATTCTATGCAAAATTAATGTTTTATTTGTAGATTTGAATGCAGAGTTGATAATATTTTGAAAGCCTCTTTTATGACCACAGCCCGCATCTTCTTTTGCCTTATAGCAAGTTTCTTGTTTAGCTTCCAAGCTTTTGGCCAAGGTAATCGCCCTACTTTCATCAAACACACCGTACTGAGCGACCCCGACAAATGGTCGGTGCATATTGCTATCTTCCCGGAATACGCAAGCTCGCAGTTTGAAAAAGACTACAAGCTGCGCTACATGATTTTGGAAAGCTACAACAGCAAAGATCCTTTGATGCCTTATACGGATATTGATATTTCTTTGCTGGCTCACGAAAAATCGCCGGAGCAAGTAAAGTTCAGCCTACAAGTCCCCAAAATCAACAGCCCTCTGGCACTAATGGTGCTGGAAGTACACCACCTGCCCAGCAATCAAAAAAACTATGCCGACATCCGCTTGGTAGGTACCAAGCCTTTGCTCAGAGAGGAGTTTGCAGTGTTTGACGAAAAAGGATTATTTCCTGTTTTTCAGGGATTTGTATTGGCAGGTAGTACAGTAATGCTACGCAATTCCCTAAAAGAAGAAAAACTATTTTATGCCACACGCTACCGACAAGACTTTGGCCCGGCACCAGCTCCCATGTATTTGAGCCAACTGCCTGCCAACCAAAACATGAGCGTGGACAGCACTTTTATCGTCCGAAGCAACCAGATGCTTCAACTTTCTAAAGAAGGTCTCTACCTTTTCAGAAAAGACACCAACGATTTCCACGGCATTGGCTTGCGGGTAGAGCCGCAGGGCTTTCCGAAACTCACCCAAAAAGAGCAGCTGATACAGCCTCTCACCTATATTTCTACCCTCGAAGAACTCAAAAAGCTCTTCAACAGCAAAGATCTTAAAAAAGACTTAGACCGCTACTGGCTCAAAATGATGGGCGGAAATGCCAACAAGGCCAAAACCACCATCAAAGAATACTACAAGCGTATCCGAGAAGCCAACCTGATGTACGCTTCTTTCAAGGAGGGTTGGAAAACCGACATGGGCATGGTGTATATCGTTTTTGGAGCACCACAGGAGATTCTGCGTGGCAAAGACATTCAGCAATGGACTTATATTGGCTCTAAGAATTACTCAAAAGTAACTTTCAGTTTCACTCGCAAGCCCAATCAGTTTGTGGATGAGCACTATACGCTGGTACGCTACATCGAGTATGAGCCTATCTGGTATCCAACAGTAGAGCTGTGGCGCAAGGGTACTGTCAGTGCCAATGGACCGAAGTAAATAGATTACATTTTCACGCTCTTGGTAATATTTGGCATAATTATATCAACCCAAAATGCTGTAAGCTCGTATTCTACCGGCATACAGCATTTTTTTTCAAAAGCTTTTAATAAAAAAGTTCATCCGTTTCACCCAAAACCTTTATACACATGAAAACCTATCTGTTTATCACCACCGCCTTCTTTATTAACATCCTCTTTCTACATCAAAGCTTGGCTCAATACAATATTAAAGAGGGGCTTTCCGGCATAGAAGGAGACCAGTTGTTCATTCGCGGAGAAGTAAGCAACAATTCTAAAGAACCTATTCAGTCTGTACGCATTACCGTCTCCTTGTATGATGCCGGGGGTAATCTGCTGGCCGTAGAGGGCATAGATGCTACTCAAAAGAGAATTAATGGCTCTGACAGAATTTTCACAATGCGCAAAAGCATTGAAGCGGGTCAAAAAAGTCCTTTTCAGTATAAAGTTGCTATCAACAGGATAAAAGGAAAATACGCCTCTCATAAGCTTAGTGTAACAGCCCTTCCCTTTACATCACCGGCAAAAGCCAGTGTAAGCAACTTGAAAAATAGTACCGAAAATGGCACGCTCACTGTAACAGGCACCTACCAATGTCAAGGGGGTACTTGTAACAACCCCACAGTAGTAATTGCCGTTTACAATGACAAAGACCAATTATGCTTTGCCAAAGAAGTAGATTTGAGACAAGTAAATGACCGATTTAGTCCCGTACGCTCACTCTCTTCTGGCGGCCAGCATCCTATAGAAGTGAAAGTATATGCGCAAGACATTCCCAAGGGGCATAGCATCAAGCGCTGGGCACTTTGGGCAAGTACACGTGACTAATATTTTTATATATCGCCCCCTTGGAACGCAAAAAGCCCCTTGGCTTGTTCCAAGGGGCTCTGCTTAGGTATTGGGCGGCGACCTACTTTAGCAAATGTTA
>DAIQNQ010000032.1:20909-23082 GCA_036788275.1 Thermonemataceae bacterium | reverse complement strand
AAGCCAAGCTCTGGTAAGGCTTTTCTCATTGATTTGCAGGTAGAAGTTTTCGAGCGCCAAGGCAAAAATAGCTTGTAGCTGACGCGCATTGAGCTGCAAGGACAAGTCTCTGGCCCATACTTGTACAAAATCATTGCCTACAATCGCATTGGATTTTTGGAGGGTATCGTCGAAGACCTTGATTTGCTTATTGAAGCGCAGTTGCCTGTTGAAGAGCAAGTCGGTCTTGTGTTCGAGCAAAATATCAATCAGGTCGGGGTCAATATGTGCAGCTTGGCGCTCTTTTTCGGCCAAGATGGCGGATTGTTGCAGGTGTTTGTCGAAAAGACAGTCACAAAAAATCTCCAAATCAGCAAAATGATGATAAAAAGAAGACTTGCTCACGCCCGTCAGCGCGGCAAGTCTTTCTATTTTCAGTGCTTCAAGGCCTTGGCAAGCAAACACCTCATAGCCTTGGTCTATCCAGCGTGTCTTGCTCACTTTATTTCACTTCAAAATCCAACATTTTCTCTCCCTCAATAAAGGCACAGAGGCGGTCGCCGATTTGTACCGGGCCTACCCCCGAAGGCGTGCCTGTAAATATAATATCCCCTTTTTTGAGGGTGAAATACTTGGAAAGATAGGCGATGATGTAATGGAAATTGAAAATCATCATCGAGGTATTACCTTTTTGGCGCTGCTCGCCGTTTACTTCTAGGTGGAAATTGAGCGCTTGCAGGTCGGGATAGCGTTCTTTGGGTACAAACTCCGACACGGGGGCTGAGCCATTGAAGCCCTTGGCGATGTCCCAAGGGTAACTGTTTTTTTTCAGCTTGGCTTGTACATCGCGGGCGGTAAAATCTATGCCGATGCCTATTTCTTCGTAGTATTTATGGGCAAATTGCTCTTCTATATTTTTGCCTTCCTTGCTTATTTTGAGGATAATCTCCACTTCGTGGTGGATGTCTTGGCTGAAGTCGGGATAATAAAAAGGAGCATTTTGGCGCAGCAGGGCGGTATCCGGCTTCGAGAATACCACGGGTTCGCCGGAAAACTTATCGAATTCACTTTTCATTTCTTCGATATGCTCAGCGTAGTTTTTGCCAATGGCGAGAATCTTCATAGCAATCAGTAAAAAGGTAAAAAGCAATACACCTTCAAGGCATTCGGAAGCTTGAAGGTGTAGGAATTACAAATAATGGTCGCGAATCCAGGGAATGGTATCGTCTATTTTTTTGGTGGGCAGCGCTTCGCCAATGGTTACGAATTCCCAGTTGTTGTTGGGTTTGCGTACCAGCTTGCCCATCACCATCGAAACCTTGCCTTTGAAAGACTCATCGGCAGAGAGGTTGAAGGTAGCAAAGACCGAGTCCACACGGTTGGGAGAGCCTTCAAAAATACGGATTTTAGAGTAAGGAATATCCCCAAAGTCTTGCTGATTATAGGAGTTGAGGTAGAATACGATATTTTGGATTTTAGGGCTTACTTGGTTGAGGCGTATTTGGATTACCTCGTTGTCGTAGCCATCGTCTCCGGCAATGTCGCCGTCGCGGTCGTCGCCACTATGCACGATAGCACCGTCTTTGGAGCGAAGATTTTTGTAATAGACGGTATAGACCTGATTTTTTTCATCATCGAAGGTCGTAACGCTGCCATCCAAGTCCACAGCCACGGTTTCTTTAAAAATATTAAAGAATACTGGCTTTTTGATAGCGCCCCAGTTCAGGCCAATACATACCTCTTCGAGTCTTTTTCCATCTTTTTCAAGAGAGATGGAGCTTCCTTTGGAGAGGTTGATGCCGGTTTTTTTGTTGAGTTCTATGCCCATAATATTGTATTTTAAGGTGTTGGGGAGGTAATACTAAGCGTAGGCATCTACATATCCTTGCAGGCCTTGGTTGCCTCCTATGCCGGAGGCCACAAAAATCCATTCGTTGCTTTCGCGACGCAGCTTCCCAAACTCTATGTCGGTATGGTTGGGGTATTCTGCATCTAAGTCGAAGCGCACTATTTCACGCTTGCTTTCTACGTCCACAATACGAATATAGGCTTCGGAGAGCATGCCAAAGTTGTGGCGACGTGTAGCGGCATCGTGGATACTCACCGTAATGAGGATGTCATTGATGATGGGATTGATGAGGTCGAGGTTGGCCAGAATCATCTCGTCGTCTTCATCGCCGGCTCCGGTGCGGTT